>JANMSG010000537.1:0-3372 GCA_031389065.1 Acidobacteriota bacterium
TCTTTAGCGTTGGGTTTGAAAATCTCCCACGGCGGGTTGGTAATGATGGCGTCAAAGCCGCCTCGTTTATTGAGAATCTCGTCAAACTCGTAACCCCAGTGAAACGGTTGCAATGCCTCGATATCCTGTAACTTCAGGGCACGCTTCGTCGGCTTTCCTTCCTTATTCTTCGCCGTATCCCAGGTAGCCTCCTCGTACTTGATCCCCAGTGCATTGAAATCTTCCAGAAGGATTTTGTTTAGGATGCCGACAGCCTCTTTCTTCTTTTCTTCGATAGTGTCCCGCATGGAACGAAGATCTTTATCATACTCGGTCCTGTTCCGGTAAAGGTCAATCAAGCGGTTTTTTTCTGCCAGCAGGTGACTGAATGTTTCTGCAGTACGCTGGTTCCGAAACTCTCTGGTCAAATCCTTGCGCTCTGTGGTGCTGAACGAGCCGAAGTCCAGAGCCGGCGCTTCCGCAACCATGCCGCGATCCTGCTTTTTGGTTGTGTAGCTGCTTGTCGGCGTGGCGGTAATAGCATCAAATTTTGCCGGATCAACATGGACCAGGCCAATGAGTGAGTTACCCGCCAGGATATTGAAGTCGATGTTGGGAAGCGGCTCCAGCTCCTCGACCTTCCGCACAGAGGAAACCATGGCGAGAAAGAGGCGCAGCTTGGCGATCTCGGTTGCTTCCTCCATGATATCCACACCATAGAGGTTGTCGGTAACAATCTTGCGCTTGATGTAATAGCCGACGCTGGGATGGTCCTTGCGGATTGACTTGAGCCAGGTGTCCAGCTCTTTGCTGGCGCCCATTTCAGCCCGCCCCACAATGGCGTAATAGATGTTGATCAGTACCTTGAGGGCCGCCACCAGGAAGGCTCCGGAGCCAACAGCCGGATCGAGGATAGTGAGAGAGGGGAGCACCTCGTTCACCAGCCGCAACGCCACACGCGCATCCATGCGGGCCAGCATGTCCGCCACCGTGGGAAAATCCACGGCGGGCCAGCCAAGCGAGGGAACGGCCTCTTCACGTACTCGCTCCAGAATGAGCCGGTGAATACTCCGCTCAGCCAGATAACCGGTGATCTCGGGCCGGGTGTAATAGGCGCCGAAAGCCTTCTGGTTGATGTATTTCTCGAAAATGTAGCCCAGCACATCCGGATTCAACTCGTCGGCATTCCCTGCAGGAGTATCATCCAGGTGCCAGGAATAGGCGGAAAAGAGCTTGAAGACGCCGTCAAAGGCCATATCAGGAATTTGCAGGGTGATGCCGACACGGGGTTGTCCCGCCTCATCCTCTTCCAGCTTGTGGTAAAGAAACAGACCACCATTCAGGTAGGGGATCGTTCCGGTAAGGGCCTTCACCTCAGGCGAGCGATCCCTCTCCGGTTTGGCAAAGGCATCGAAGAACAGGGCGTTGAGAAATTCACCATAAAAACGATCCGGTCCACGCTGACGGCTTTCTTTCAGTTTATTCAGCAGGTAGTGCTCGTCCTTGTTATCCAGGAAAAGCTTCTTCTGCAGAAACCAGACGAACATCAACCGGTTGAGGATGACCGAGGCATACCAGCGGCGGTCGCGATCATTGTCTATCCCCTGAATATGCAGCAGGAGCTGTTCATGCTGTTCCTTATAGCCGCTATAGAAACGCTTGGTGGTCCTCTCCACATCCAGCGCGGTTTCCATGCGCCGAACAACATCCATCACGGAAATTCGTCCGCGTTCGTCCAGTTCGGCCAGTTCAACCACTATTGATTTGAGCTTGGAGGCGAATAGATCAGTCGGCTGGCCACGAAAATACTCGTGGCGGCGAGCGATAGACTTTAGTTTACCGGTATCGGCGTCCTTGACACGTTTTACCCAGTACCACAGGCTTTGCGAAGGGGAGCTTGTACGGTCGAGAAAAATCAGCAGATTTTCGTAATGTGCTAGTGATAGATGACGCCACAGGGCCATCCGTTCGGCTTCATCGGGCCATCCGTTGGCGCAGACAATCTCCAGCACGGCCACGCCTGAGAGCTGGGCTGCCATGCGCCTCTGGAAGACAATCCCCTTATACTCATCCTCACGCCACTTTCTGTCTGCCACAGATTCAGGATGGGACCACCCAAGTACTTGGGTAAACAGGGCATTGATCTCAAGCGCGCCCAAATATGTGCTGAATTTTTCGAAATCAAAACTGGACATAGTTCGCCTTTGATTGTCGTACAATTATGCTCACAAATGTCACTCCGTATTCAGTCCCAGCGAGCAGACCACCTTGGGTTCACGCTGGGCATTTTCTTCTTTGGTGTAAGTCAGTTGCCCCTCTTCACGCAGGGACTTGGCCGCTTCGGCAAGCTGCACGTCATTGACGCCGCCGCGCATGAGGCGATTGAGGGTGTCGGCGGCGGTTTCGAGCAGGGGGTGGGTATAGATGTCGTCCAGGGCGCGATCCAGTTCGTCGTCGTTGAACAGGGTTGATTTAAGCGAGCGGCTGTACTCCTTGAGCCGGTCGTAACAGCGCCGGCGTGGGCTGGAGGGACGGCCGAGGCTGCCGCCGACCGCTTTGTCCTGTGCCACGGCAAGCTTTAAACCGACAGCGACGAGTTCGTGATGGTTTTCCGCACGGTTGACAGCCGGGTCGTCCGACCCGCACTCGGCGGCACGCAGGATGGTGAATTGCGATTCGGTGACCGCACCCCCCTGTGGATCAACCCAGGCGAGATGATCGTTGCCTTCCGGGGATTTCACATAGACCAGCGCTCCGCCTCGGAAGGCAGCTTCCGGCAGCAGGGGAAAGCGCGCCGGTTGAGGCGTGAAGCGCTTGGCGGAGTAAATGACCGGCGGCAACGCCTCTACTTCGCGGGCAAGGGCGGGATTGTCCTGGGTGGCGTTTTTCCAGATCTGCCAGGCGTAGGAAGCGAGATCGACTTCGTCATCGCTATCATCGAGCGCGCTGCTATGTTCTGTGGAGAGGCTGCGCAGGGCGGCCATGTCTTCGTCTTCGAAGAACGCCTCGTCAGTGCCGACAACTTCGGCGTTTTCGCGCAACCGCTGGGTGATGCGGGCGCGAAGCCTGATGAGACGCTCGACGCCGTCGGCAGGGAGGAAGGAGTAGCAGCGAATTTCTTCTGCCAGCTGACCGATACGATCCACCCTGCCGACCCGTTGGATGAGGCGGATGATGGCCCAGGGGAGGTCGAAATTCACCACCACGGCGCAATCTTGCAGGTTCTGGCCTTCGGAGAGCACATCGGTGCAGATAAGTACCCGCAATTCCTCGGCCTTGGGGATTGCCGCCTTGTTGGAACGGGGCGAGAAGCGGCAGGCCATGGCATATGGGTCTGGCGTGGCGCCGGTGACAACAGCTAACTGCTGTATCCCGGCGCTGCGCAGTTCTCGG
>JANMSG010000560.1:0-5908 GCA_031389065.1 Acidobacteriota bacterium
GGCGGACTTTGAGACGCTGGACGGCAACCATCATATGGGCATCAAGCTCTCTCGCGAGGCAGCAAGCAGCGGAGACATCAGCGTCTATTTCGCGCCGGGTGTGACAAAGCAGGAGCAGGTGATCTTCGCCAACTACATCCACGCGCATTTGCAAGGCCCCAGCGAGCAGGTCGAGCGGCTGCGCTATTACGTCTGCCCGCATTGCCACACACCGAAAGGTAATGCGCAGGTGCTCATGCAAAAGCTGCTCGCAAAAAAGAAAGCGGCGACAGTGGAGTGCGACCTCTGCGATAAACGCTTCGACCTCTGGGATGATCTGGAGAAGCTGTTTGCCAGTGTGGCCGTGCGCGAGCAGGTGGAGGAACTGCAAGCCGTTGATGCCGTCCGGTTGGACTCCCGACGAAAAGGCAAGCTGCTCGCTCTGGAAGTGAGTTCACGCATTACCAGCGCCGATCAGAAGTGCTTTGAGATTCCCGGCACCGAAGACGAAGGGATAGATATGGAACTGGAGTTCACAGATGACGAAGGCAAGGGCACTGGGAAGCGCCTCTACCTGCAACTAAAATCAGGTAACTCTTATCTGAAAAAGCGGAAGGCGGACGGAGTGGGGATTTTTGCGATCAAAGAGCCACGCTGGGTGGATTACTGGCTTGCGCAACCGCATCCCGTAATGCTGGTGATCGGTACCTTTGCCGAAGCGGACGAGCGCTCCATCGGCAAGGAGAAGTTGGAATTCGCCGAAGTCCGTTGGATGGAGATCAGCAGCTACCTGAAACGCGAAAGCCAGAACGGCACAAAGCCTGTGAAGCAGATCGAGTTCAAAGGCGAACGCCTGGACATGACAAGCGTGCGCCGCTGGCGGGACGAGGCGCTGAAATAGATATTGTTCTAGAAGTCGAGCGAGTTTTGAGGTGAGCCGCTACGAGCCGGACTTACAAATAGTTTGCCACCGATAAAACTTATTCGTGCGGATTTCAAAATGAGGTGAATGATCGGTCAACAATTCTGACTTCTGGATTCTGTACGGGCGCACAGCCGTGCGCCCCTTTCCTGGATTCTGACTCCTGACTTCTGCTTTTCCAAAGCGCGTGATAATCTACCGTCTATGCTGAAAGACATGTTGAAAACCAGGCTCGGGCAATGGAAGCGTTTGGAAGACCTGACGGCGCGCGCCTCGAAGTATCGTTTGACGGGATTATCAGGTGAAGAGGTGCGCGAGTTCGGGCAGCTCTATCGGCGCACCGCCGCGGATTTGGCAATCGCTCGTGAAGAGGTGCGCGACCAAAGATTGGTCAATTATCTTAATCATCTGGTCGCCCGCGCCCATGGCGCAATCTATCGCAGCGAATCTTCAGGCTTTGGCGTCTTTCTGGATTTCTTGCGCTATGAATTTCCGGCAATTTTTAGAAAGACTTTTTTCTATACGCTGACGGCGTTTCTGATATTTCTTTCCACTGCGGCATTCGGCTTTGGCATATCGTTTTTAGATGAACGCTTCACCGAAAAAACTTTCCCTGATTTACGACGGCAGATTATTGCTCGCGAAAATTGGACGGACAACATCAATAAAGACGGGCAAAATGCTGTGATGTCTACCTTTATTCAGACCAATAATATTCAAGTCACCTTCTTTGCGTTTGCGGGCGGCATATTAGGGGGGCTCGGAACCATTGTGATAGAAGCAAACAATGGCTTGATGTTTGGCGTCGTGATGGGCTTGTGTGTGAAGTACAAATTTTGGGACGTGCCGATATTCGTTTGCGCGCACGGAGTCATAGAGTTGACGGCGATTTTCATTGCCGGCGGCGCAGGTCTTTTGATAGGCAAAGCGATGTTGATGCCCGGCGATTTGCGCCGCATGGAGGCGCTGGTGACCAACGGCTTGCTGGCTGTGAAATTGATACTTGGCTGCATCCCTATGCTGATCATCGCCGTAATCATCGAAGGTTTTTTGTCGCCGGCGCACATTTCGCCCTACTACAAATTCGCGGTTGCCATATTAAGCGCAGTCTTTTTAGTCGTCTATTTCCTTAAACCTGATTTGCGAAATCAAAAAATGGCGACCCCCGGGCAATAAGCGATCAGCAGAATTTACTAGAGCAAGCCGCGCTCTTTCACTTCGAGATATTTGTTCACTAAGGCAATCGAGAGTTGTTTTGCGGGAATGTCTAAGGCTAAGCCGCCGGCGCGGCGTATGCGCGAAAGAGCTTCTTCGCGTTGGCGAAGGATTGCTTCCGCCACGCCTTGCTGATAAACGTCCGCCGCTTTATTTGGTTTCGTGCGCACCAGTTCGCGCAAATCCGTATCTCCGATCGTCACAATCAAAGGCAAATGACGAGGGATTAATTTTGAGGTGTGAATCAGCAACTCCGCAGAGGCGTCGCGGTCAACCAGGTCTGTCAAAATAATGACCAGCGAACGACGCTTGCAATTGGCGCTGAAAAAATTGAAGGCTCGCGCATAACTCGGCTCTATCAATTGCGGCTCAAGGTTATAGAGCGCTTCCATCACGCGATTAATTTGATCGCGTCCGCGTCGCGGCGGCAAATAGGTAATGACCCGTCGAGCAAAAGCTAACATGCCAACATTATCGCCGCCCGACGACGCTACGTAAGCAATCGAAAGCGCCGCGTTGATCGCATGATCGAGCTTCGAGAGTTTGCCGATGCGCGCCGTCATCAAACGACCTGTATCCAACAAGACGACGACGTTTTGACTGCGTTCGATGGTGTATTGGCGAGTGATGACTTTGCCGCGTCGCGCCGTCGCGTGCCAGGAGATGTGGCGTATTTCGTCGCCTGTGACGAACTCGCGCATAGACTCAAACTCGCGTCCATGTCCGCGCAACTGCATACGCCGTATGCCAGGATCGGGACGGCGATTGCGATGCGCGTACAATTCGTTCTTCTTGGCTTCGCGGATATTCGGATAAACTCTAACGTCGCGCTCTGTATCATAATTGTATTGCTTCCACAGCAAGCCTAATTTTGTGCGGAAACGCAGAGCGGTTTTGCCGAAATTGTATTTGCCTCGCCCGGTCGGCAGCAACTCATAATTCCAGGTGCGCGAGCGATTCGTAGGAACGGTGAGAACGGCTATACGCGGATTGAGCAATTCCATTTGCGGCGGATATTCATCTTTGACGATGAACTTCACTGCGCGACGCGCGCGATTACGGATTTTGATACTCACCTGATTTTCCGCGCCCATCGCAAAACGCTCGTCTATGAGGCGCTCGACCTGAAAATCTTTGGCTTTTTCCGAAGTGAAATAATCAATGGCGGCAACCACAAAAAGCAAAACGTCAAAAGCAATCGTCAAATAGAGCGCACTACGATTGAACCAGCCCAGCGATAGGAGAGCTATGCCTGAAGCGAGCAATACAAAAAATCTATTTGTAAAAACAAAGTTTAGCATCGGTGGTCGGTGGTCGGTGGTCGGTGGTCGGTGCTTAGTAGCAATTCCTGAATTATCTTGAAACGGGCTACAGGAGTCTATTTCAAGGCATTCTCAGTTGCCACTGGCTACCGACTACCGACTACCGACTACTGCTTTCTAGAGCCAATAATCTTTGTGCAAATGATACTCATCTCTGATGCTGCCGCTTGCCAAGGCGCGCAACAACTCATCAACTTTTGCAAAGCGCGTGATGGTATAAATCGCCGCGCTGATTTGATAAGGCAAGTAGAGTCTCTCTAACGCTTCGCTTGCGGCTATCCAAATCTCCTCGTCAATCTCTTCGCCATTTAACTCCGTCTGAAATTCGCCTTCCAACAGATAAGCGAATGTGTGCATGTGATAAACGGGTCCGGCTTTGGGATTCGTGTGCACCTCTCTGAGTAAGACAAGCTTTGCAGCATCAATCTCTACACCAATCTCTTCTTTGACTTCGCGGCAAGCCGCCGCTTGTAAATCTGTATCCATATCATCAAGCCGCCCGCCGGGAAAAACAAAAGCGCCGGGGTAATAACGAAAGTGCGCCGGACGTTTGTTCAAATAGACCTCTATGCCTTGCTCCGTGTCTCGCACAAAAGCTACGGCGGCGGCTGGAATCGGAATTTCTCTCGTCATTAGTCCTTAGTCCCTTGTCCTTAGTCCTTAGTTTGATCCTGTTTCTTCAATACCTTGAAATTGGCTACAGGAACTAATTTCAAGGACATATCAAAAAACCAGGGACTAGGGACTAAGGACTAATGACTAACGTGGTACTTCGATTCCGGCGATCACTTCGTCGAGCACTTCGTCGGATGACGCACCTTCGATTTCAGCTTCCGAACGCAAGACGATGCGATGCCGAAGTACGGGTTTGGCTATGTCTTTCACATCGTCGGGTGTGACAAAGGTGCGACCGCGAATCGCCGCCAGCGCTTTCGCGCACAGCAACAGGGCGACGCAGGCGCGTGGGCTTGCCCCCCAGGAGATATTCAATGCGGAACGTGTGCCGCGAACGATGGCGACGATGTAGCGTTGTATTCCTTCTTCAACAATGATATTTCTCACCTGTGAGCGGCATTTCAACATCAGGGCAGGGTCTTGCATAGGGTTGAGGTTAATATCTTCGAGGCGACGAGCATTAAACCCCGCGTTCCAGTTCGCAACCACTTGCAGTTCTTCTCTTTCATCAGGGTAATTGACAAATATCTTCATCATAAATCGGTCGAGTTGCGCTTCGGGCAGAGGGTATGTGCCTTCGTACTCAATCGGGTTTTGCGTCGCCAGCACCGTAAACATAGGCGAAAGTTTATGTACTTCGCCATCAATCGTCACCTGGCGTTCTTCCATCGCTTCAAGCAGAGCAGCTTGGGTCTTTGGCGGCGTGCGATTGATTTCATCCGCTAATAATAAATCTGTGAAGATCGGTCCATAACGCAGCGTGAAAGTTGATGTCGCCATGTTAAAGATATTGGTGCCGGTCACATCTGCGGGCATCAGGTCAGGGGTGAATTGAATGCGCCCGAAATGCGCCCCGATAATTCGTGCCAGGGTTTTAACCAGCAAGGTCTTTGCGGTACCTGGAACGCCCTCAATCAAAGCGTGACCTTCTGTGAGTAAGACGATGAGAACTTGTTCGATGACATGATCTTGCCCGACGATAACTTTGCGGATTTCATTCCTGATATGCTCAACAAGCGTGTTTACGTAATTATCCAAAGAGCTTACCCTCCAACTTTATTTACGGCTCAGAAAGAATAAGTTGTTGTCGCCAAAGCCGCAATCAAAAGTGTGTGATTCTTTCGATTAGACTGCCGCTGTTCCAGTTTTATACGCCTCGAAATCAATGCGCAGATATGGATTTTTCCTATCCTTGCGACTTGGCGCGAAGAAAATTTCAGCAAAGCCAAAGATCATAAACGCACTCAAGCAAGATGACCAAATCAGCCTTACTGGAAGCAAAAAATGCCTGCAACCAACTCTGCCCCCTCGTTTCAAAGTTTCTCATACTTGCAACAGTTTACTTCAAGTGAAACATTAACTAACATAATTGAAATGTTGTAAAAAAAATGCTTGCATCGTTTTGAGGAAAGTGCTAAAGTCCAAACCTGTCAGCGGTATCAGACTTCCTCTACAATCAAAAGCCCCGTTGTCTTGAGTATATCTGACTCGGATTTGTAATTCTTTTGCTTCTTTGCAAAGAAGCGGTTTCAATAAATTTAGCCATGATAAAGTTTGGAACATCGGGTTGGCGGGCAATTATCGCCGATGAATTTACTTTCGCCACTGTGCGACAGGTGACCGAAGCCGTAGCCAATTGGCTCAAGGGAAACGGCAAGAGCAACAAAACGAATAGCTTCTGTAATCGAGTCATTCGACTGCAAAGCTCAGGCTTGAAGATGAATCCAAAATCAGGCAAGCATCAAGCTAGGATGAACCTTTGCCCTTGGAAGATGAAGATTGTCTGTCGAAATCG
>JANMSG010000409.1:0-8494 GCA_031389065.1 Acidobacteriota bacterium
CGCCTGAAAATCCAGCGCCTTCAAGCCTACTGCATCCGCAGCGATTGCAAAAATAGCCTCTCCCTCCTCGCGGCTGAAAGGCAGTCGCGCCAGCTTCGTCAGGTCCCCTCTCAGCGCTCCCCTCAAAGCACTCCCTGAGTCTGAAGATTTCACAGACGAGGCAGGTTGCGCGGTAGGGTTGCGGCGACTGCCACCTTGGGGTGGCGCATCTCCTCTCACAAGGTTTTTGACCCGCGGGTCATCGAGATTGAAGACCGGGTCAGCAAATACCGCTACGGCTTTTGGATTTGGTTTGCGACTACCCGTATCACGCCGGAGAACAGCCAATAGCGAAGCCGAGGGAAGACTGACGATCTCGTGATTGGTAATCAGGGGTTGGTAGTCGGCAGTCAGGAGTTGGTTGCCAACTGTCGGATCGGGCAGCGCGGCAAAAGGCAGATACTGTAAGGCGCCCGGTGCCACGATCAACAGGCGTTTCGTGCCGAGCTCAGAAGCGATAGGTCCGAGCAGCATCTTGCTTAAAGCGGCGGCTTCTGCCCTGTACTTTGCGTCATTTTCAGCTACACGCGTTCGCTGCTCGGTAGCGCTACCCCTTAGTTGACGTGCGGTAAGCAAATCATAAACTCGCCGGACTGCGGTTTCGATCTGTAGGCGCGGCGGCAGTTGATAGCTGATGATTGAATTTGGCGTCACCGCCCAGAGGTAACTGTGCTCGTCGCCAAGCGCATACTCTAAAAGCATCGTGTCAGCGGCGAGTAAATTTTTTTGTACTTCTTGCGCGCTACTGGGCTGCCCTTCGACGAGCCCAGCGTAACGCGGGCTTTCCTTGCGGATATCGGCTTGCGCCTGGCGATATTCTTGGGTCAGCATGGCGATCTCTTTTTCAGCGGAGGTCTTCTGCAACTCTGTGTGCCTGGCGCTCAAAAGTTTGGTCAGATTGTCGAGCTTGGCAGTAATCCGCTCATTGAGACTACGTTCGTGATCAAGAAGTTTTGTGTCCACCCCCTGACGAATATCTGCGCGTAATTCATCGAGAAGTTCTATGAAGCCGCGCGCCAGGGTTTTTTCATTGATGGTGAGCGCCGCCAAATCGTATCCAGCCTTCGGAGCCTTGGCGTGCATCTGCATTAATAAGTCTATATATTCCTCGTAATATTTCTGCACCAGGGCGAAGAAGGAGATGCGCAAGTCTTGACTCGTTGATTTCTTTTTGCGCATTGACTCGATTTTGTTGATGACAATCTCCATCTTGGCGCGCGCCTCTTCAAGATTTGCCATCCGGCGATTTACCTGAGCGATACGAAAAAGAGTCAGCGTTTCGCCTTCAGCATGCGCAATTGCCCGGTAGAGCGCTAGAGCCTGATTCAATAGATCAAGCCCCTTCTGATGGTCGCCGAGTCGCGAATAGGTATCGCCCGTAGCGTTCAAACTCGAGGCCTCCCCACGACGATTACTGATGGCACGATTGAGCGTCAGAGCCTGCTGATAAAAATCGAGTGCCTGCTGATTATCTCCCATCCCTTGATAAACCGCGCCAAGAGCATTCAGCAAATCGGCTTCTCCATAACGATCACCGGCAGACCGGTTCATCTGTAGCTCTTGATGAAGATAGCCGAGTGCCTGAGGATATTGCTTCAGGTGAGTATAAACGGCACCGATAGAGCCGATGGCGCGGGCCTCTCCAATCCGATCTTTTATTTCACGACTGATTGCCTTTGCCTGATTCAACAACTCCAGGGCTTTCTGAAAATCACCAAGCCCTGTGTAGGTAAATCCTAATTCTCTCAGCGTATGCGCTTCTAACTGGGGGACGCCTCTACCCTGAAAAATAGCAAGAGCCTGGTTAAGATGGTTGAGTGATTCCTGGGTTTCTCCCAAGGCGCTGAAAACTGCGCCCAGATTCATCAGGATGCGTGCCTCTGCCGTGCGGTCGCCAAGGGCTTGAAAAACGGCGAGCGCCTGGTTGTAAAAATGGATCGCCTGACGCATTTCACCGAGAAAACCGTAGGCGGTACCAATAGATTGAAGCGAGTCTCCTTCGCCCGTGCGGTCACCGATAGCCCGTCTGATGACCAATGCTTCCTGTTCATATTCGAGGGCTTTCTGATTATTGCTCAACAAGCCATATGAATAGCTTACATCGCTTAAGGTTTGCGCTTCTTTCTGACGGTTATTCATTTCGCGCCATAAGGGAAGGGTCTGCTGAAACCTTTCGATGGCTTTGGCGACTGACTCGGCTTTGCCTTCGTTGAGCAAAACTTCGGCTTCGGCATAGATTCTTTCAGCCGCAAGACGTTTGCGATCTTCGGGTGTGCTGGCCCGCAACTCAACTACGGTTATCGTAAAACGTCCGGCAGCGACATCTTTATCCAGAGAGCGCACGACTAGCCTGTAGCTTCCGGAGACTTCAGCAACCAAGGACACAGGCTCGGCTCCTTCTATGCCATTCGGGCTGTCAACCTCTATGATAAGAGAGCCGTCCGGAGCACTCATTGTCACCACCAGATCTATACCCTTTTGCATCACAACGACGTTTAGGTATTGACCCTTTTCAAGATTTATCTGGTAAGAATGCGCGGCACCGCCCGCCATCTCTCGCTCAATCGGTTTGCCTGATTCGAGTTGACCTATTGGCTGATTATTTTGCGCGATAGTTTTTGACCTGGCATAAGAGTAAGCCAACGGAAGCGCTTTTGCTGGCGCACTCATAACCGCGAGGAGCAGGAATATGGCGATGACGATTGAGCAGATACTGCGCTGAATCCTTCTGAGATGAGTAGAAGAACAATCGATTTGAATATCAAATTTAATCATAGCTATTCTCTGAACTGAGAGATTTAGATTGCAATGTGGTAATAATCTCATGATCAAACTGTGGAAAATTGGTATGCCAACAGTGTGCCAACTCAACCAAACAGAGGAAAATCAACGACACTCAAAAATATAGCTGAGTCCGTTAAGTTTAACTAGAGCAAAGATTGCAATACTCTGACAAACTCAACGAAAAGGGTTGTTTCTAACTGACAGTCCTGAGGTCAAGGGTTCGATCCCCTTTGGCTCCACTTTTCGTATCAATAAGTTAAGGCTATCAAAACGGTAGCCTTTCTTGTTTTTGGTGACTTTGAAAACAATCTTGACAAAGAGAAATACGAGACAGCAGGAAGTCTTATAGGATGAGGTGAGAGTAAAGCAAGAACAAAATATTTCTAGCAACACACTCTTCCCCACTACAGGGTAAAGGGCAATCGCTGTGATATAATGCCGCGCCGCGTTGGACGCTGTGAGATTGTCCAAGTGAGTAAGTTGACGATGTTGAACTCCCCAATACATCACAATAGTCGTTTCCTTGCTGGCTCGAAAACATTCTCGCGCGCCGCTAGCCTGTTAGTGATACTCGTTGGGCTGCTCGTGCTGATTGGTTGGTTATTTGACATCTATGAACTAAAAAGCGGTTACGGCAATATCACCATGAAGGCCAATAGCGCTTTGTCGCTCTTTCTTGCGGGCCTGTCGCTGTGGGCGCTCAACTTGGATGAGAAAAATGCCCTTACCCTTCGCGCCGCACAGGTTTGCGCAGCATTGGTCACTCTTGTGGGCATTCTAACCTTAAGTGAACACGTTTTCGGGTGGAACCTGGGCATAGATCAGTTGTTGTTCACAGAACAGACGGGAGCGCTGGCTACGGCAAGCCCTGGCCGCATGGGGCCGCCCGCTTCGTTCTGTTTCACGTTTTCCGGCATTACTTTGCTGCTGCTACACGCTCGCCGAGCCTTTTCACTGGCTCAGTTGTTATCAATCGTTGTCAGTTTGTGGTCACTACTCGCCATCATCGGTTACACCTATCAAGCCGAAGAACTTTACGGAATTGCGCGCTACACCGGAATCGCATTGCATACGGCAGTATCATTCTTCGTGCTGAGTCTCGGCTTGTTTGCCGCGCGTATGGATCAAGGGATTGCTTCCGTCATCAGCAGCGACCAAGCAGGCGGCTTGATGGCCCGGCGCCTGCTGATTACCGCCATAGGGGTGCCGTTTCTTTTAGGTTGGCTACGCTTGCTTGCACAACGGGCCGGTTATTTTGACCTCGGTTTCGGGACTGCGTTTCTGGTTCTGGCAATTATCATCATCCTCACGTCGGTCATCTGGCATAGCGCTGCGAAATTGAACCTGACAGAGCAGCAGCGCGTAGCCGCCGAAACAGCCGTCCATGAAAGTGAAGAGAGACTGAAATCCTTCCTTAATAACAGCGCTGTCATCGGCTGGATAAAAGATGATCAGGGACGGCATACCTTCCTCAGTCGCAATTACAAGCAACGCTTCGGCATTGGCACGCAGGATGGGGATGGCAAAACCGATATCGAGCTATGGCCGCGAGAGATTGCCGATCAATTTTGGCACAATGACCTGGCAGTGCTGACCAGTGGGGAACCAATCGAAGTAATAGAGGAAATCACGAACCCTGACGGCACACTTTCATACTGGTTGAACTGGAAATTTCCGTTCCAGGATACTGTGGGCAAAAGGTATGTCGGCGGGCTGGGTGTGGACATCACTGAGCGCAAGCGCGTGGAAGATGCGTTGCGCCAATCCGAGGAGCGCTTCGCCAAAGCCTTTGAAGTAAGCCCACTCGCCTTGACAATCACATCGCTGAAGACAGGGAAGCTGCTTGAAGTCAATGAAACTTTTACCCGTCTGTCCGGCTACAGGCGCGAGGAGGCGGTCGGTCGTTCGACAGAGGAGTTGGGTCTGTGGGCCAGAGCATCCGACCGTGAGGCAGAACTGGCAATGCTTTCACAGCGCGGACAGCTGCGCAATATCGAATACCGCTTCCGCATGAAAGACGGTACGGAACGCATCGGCCTGCTGTCAGCCGAGCAGATCGAAATCGGCGGCGAGCCTTGTGCGCTGACAGTCATCTTAGACATCACCAAGCAGAAATGGGCAGAAGCTGAGCGCGAGCAGTTGCTGGTAAGCGAGCAAGAGGCGCGGCGTCAAGCCGAAGCGACGAATCGACTGAAGGACGAGTTTCTCGCAACGGTCTCGCACGAACTTCGTACGCCACTCAATGCGATACTCGGTTGGACCACTATGCTGCAACGCGGCAAACTGGATGAAGCTACGGCGACCCGCGGATTGAAAACTATTGAGCGTAACGCCCAGGTACAGGCGCAACTGATCGAAGACCTGTTGGATGTGTCGCGGATCATCTCCGGCAAGCTACGACTCGATGTCAAACCGATTGAACTAACACAGGTCATTAAGGCGGCAATAGATTCTGTCAAGTCCACTGCTGATGCGAAAGCGATTGAGCTACAAATAGAGATCAATCCTGCGGCTGACTCTATTTCAGGCGATTCCACCCGATTGCAGCAGGTCTTATGGAATCTCTTATCGAATGCTGTCAAGTTTACTCCGAAAGGGGGACTGGTGCAGGTAAGACTTGATCGCACTGATTTGCAGGCTCACATAACGGTCAGTGACACAGGCGAGGGTATCAACCCAGAGTTTTTGCCTTATGTCTTTGATCGGTTTCAACAGGCGGATGGAACAACCACGCGAAGACATGGCGGATTGGGATTGGGACTGGCAATCGCGCGCCACCTTGTTGAGATGCATGGCGGCACGATAGAAGCCCACAGCGCGGGCGCAGAACAAGGAACCACCTTCACCGTAAAACTTCCACTTGTAGTTGTGCGCCAAACAGAGCCTTTGCCAACCGTCCATTCAGAAATCCCCTCACAGGAAGAAACCCCGATCACAGCCAACCCGGCAATTCTTTATGGCTTGCGAATCTTAATCGTTGATGACGAAGCCGATTCAAGGGATATGCTGAAGGTAGTGCTTGAGCAATACGGTGCTGATGTTTTGACTGCCGCCTCTGCTAGAGAAGCATACGAGGCTCTTCAGGGATGGAAGCCTGATGTGCTGGTATGCGACATAGGAATGCCGGAAGAAGACGGCAACAGTCTGATTCGTAAAGTCAGGGCGTTAGATGCAGAGCAGGGCGGAAACACTCCTGCCATAGCGCTGACAGGATATGTCAGAGTTGAAGATCGTAGGCGAGCCCTTGAGGCAGGCTATCAGCTGTTCCTTCCGAAGCCTGTAGAAGTGAATGAACTGGCATCAAGGATTACGAATCTTATTTACCAAACTGATAAAAGTATGGAGCCATAGTCTGAGAGCATACCTTTATAAAGAAATATAAAGCGTCATATTTTCGACGAACCAGTTTTGCTATTTCTCGCTTCATGATCTTCTATTCTTTAAGCAATCGTCGTGTCCGTCAAATTAGGATTACCTCAAACTGCCAGCGTCTTCAAGAAGCCACTGCCGAGCCTCGTCTATATCTGTGAACACCTCAATCTTGATATTCAAACCTTCAGAAAGAAACTGTGACATCCGCCCCATCCCATACGCTGCTGCTTTAGAAACCACAGTCGCCCACTTGCAGTTACCCATTTCATTCGCATGGCTTTTGAGAAAGTGAAGCGCAGATCTGATGAAACCAGGTGAGCGAACTTGTTGAGCGAATCGGCGATCAGAGAAAAAGTTGAAGCCGGCCTCAAAGTTAGTATCGGCAAAGATAGATAACATCGTTTCCTTCCATACTTCAAGGCTATGGGTCTCGCCCTCCAGATAAACGATTCTGTTTGCCTTGTCTATGCGATAGGTGAACTCCATCACACCTCCGTTGTCGCCTGAATCATCAAATTCGCTTCTGTGATGGCGTCCATAGTGGCTTTTTTTTCTTCTGGCATCATAGCTTCATAGTTTTCTCTCAGAGCCTTTGACGCTTCCTTTTGCTGTTGCTGCGCTCTATCTAGCTGTTGATGGATAATATTTATCTTTTCAAGCATGATTGGTTATCCCCTTTTGATTTGATGTGAATTGCCTTACTTCGCGCCCGTTGTTTTTTGCCCTTTGCGCTGGTTGCTTGAGAAGACGATTCAGCATCTGCATCAGGAACAATCTCAAACCACCTACCGGACTGAACGCGCAAATTGCTACACAACTTTTCCAGAGTATCAAACCCAACCATGCGCGCCGTGCCGTTCCAGATGGGATACATTGACTTGTATCTCAGTCCAGCGGCATCAGCCAACTGCCTGGCATTCTTGAATCCGCGCGCCTCAGCTATTTCTTTCACATTTAAAATCATTATTGCCTCGTTAGCCTATCATCGGCGAGATTGAATATACTATCATAGAGAAACTGGTATTGGTTCAATCAGGTGAGACAAGCGAGATTATAGCATTGAAGGAACAATTGAAGACCAATCTCGCGCATCACCTCGGATTTCGAAACAGGTCAAATGAAAATTCAGGAGCGTGTTCATGAAAGTCGTTGACAAGCGTTTTCTCATGTTTTTGGCGGTCAGCGCCGCACTGTTATTTCCTGGTGCGGGCACAATATTTCACGCCAAGGCTCAGCCA
The DNA here is from genome assembly GCA_031389065.1 of Acidobacteriota bacterium. Lineage (GTDB taxonomy): Bacteria > Acidobacteriota > Blastocatellia > UBA7656 > UBA7656 > JACQDB01. Next base: position 7,434 of record JANMSG010000409.1, read on the forward strand.
TCGCAGGCTCAGTGCCCGACCGTCAGGGTGTCTTGCCCTGATTCGGTCTCTGTGGGAGATGTTATAACCTTCGTAGTGACAGTCAGCGGCGGCAACCCGCAGGTGACACCAACATTCAACTGGGCGGTCTCGGATGGCGCGATCAGTTCGGGACAAGGTACATCTGACATCAGAGTCAATACGACTGAGGTGACTGGTGATGGAAACGTGACGGCAACGGTTGACCTCGGCGGATTCAACAGATCATGTGCGGTCTCAGCCAGTTGCACGACAATGGTAAAGAAAAAAGTCGAGGCGCGTAAGATTGACGAATACGGCAAGATCAAGCCGGCGGACGAGAACGCCCGGCTCGATAATTTCGTCGTTGAACTTAACAACGATCCCACAGTGCAGGGTTACCTGATTGCCTATGGCGGGCGCCGCAGCCAAGCCGGCGAGGCAAGGAAAGCAGCTGCAAGGGCTAAAAGCTATCTGGTCGAGAAACGAGGGCTTGATGCGCAACGACTGGCAACGGTTGACGGGGGGTATCGGGAGGAGCCCTCGTTTGAACTCTGGCTTGTGCCGATCGGAGCGCGACCGCCGCAACCGACACCGAACGTCGACCCCAGTGAGGTGATGCCGGCAAAACCGACGAAGCCAGCCAAACCGAAAAAACCGCTTAACCGGAAAGCATGAGGTTGGCACAGCTTCGGCTACCGGCTCGCTCTGCACATCATCCTGCTGCCGGTTGGGGATAACTTACTTTACAAAAGTTGCAGGCGCGAAGTGCGACAAGCCTGCATTATGGGTTGATTCCCAATTAGGAGAGAAAGAGTTTTACAGCGGCTTTGTGTGTGACGATCACAGAGTAAGCAAGGGATTTAAAAGCGGCGGCTACGCAGGTTTATACCAATGAAGCGCATCGCTTTCAAATCCCTTGGCAGTCTTAATTCTTCTTAGCTGCCGGTTGGCGCAAGGCTCGCCTCACGCCGAGCCTGTCCGAGGTATACCGAAGCATCCCCGTCACCGGACGTTCCTGGTGGCGTTAGCTGCTGGCGTTCGCTGGCCCGTGCCTGGCCGCG
>JANMSG010000414.1:0-19853 GCA_031389065.1 Acidobacteriota bacterium
CTATATTGACCTGCAAGAAGAGACTCACAGCGCCTTCCCGATCATTCATACATTTCACATCCCACAACTCGTCGCTGAAGGCGAGCAGAGGCGCGCGCCGACCTTGCCTTCCTTTCTTTATTTCGCCGGAGATCAGGAGGTTGCTTCAGGTCGTCTCGCCTTACCCTGGCAGGCGCGCGTTTCTCCTGTTGCGGGAATCTTTGCACGCGAACAAGGGGCTCTGGTGCCCGGTCGTCAGGTATCGTCTGCCAAATCATGGCTCTGTCACGAAGCGGTCAATCGCACGGCTAAAATTCTACCGTGGGGGACCGATCAGACGAACCTCGCGTGCTCGCCTGTTGAAGCTTCTTCACTCTATCTTTCTCATATTCGAGACGCTTGGAATTACACCTTTGTTAACGAGATACCCGCATCGGTTGAGCAACGTTTCGAACAACAAGAGATTGTTTTAACGGTGCCAGCTTCATTTGATGAAGAGGCGCGTGAGTTGACCGTGCAGGCCGCCCGCGATGCGGGGATTAAAAATCTGACGTTAATCGAGGAGCCGCTTGCGGCTTTCTACGCGTGGCTTGTCGCCAACCATAATTCGCTGAAGCGGCGATTAAAGGACGGCAACCTGGTTCTCATATGCGATGTTGGAGGCGGTACCAGCGATTTCAGCCTGATTCGCGTTCACCTCGAACATGGCGAAATTTGCTTTGAGCGCACTGCCATCGGCGAGCATCTTTTACTTGGCGGCGACAATCTTGACCTGGCGCTGGCGCGCCGAGTCGAGGAGAAGTTGGGCAATCCTAAACTCGCGCTGCGGCAACGCAATGCCTTGACGCGCCAATGTTGTGCGGCGAAAGAGCGCTTCTTCAATGCTCCTGACACCGAGCGCCTGTCGGTTACCATTTTAGGCAGCGGGCGATCAATCGTAGGCGGCAGTCTTACCTGCGAACTTACTCGCGAAGAAGTGCAGGAAATTCTATTAGAAGGCTTCCTCCCGCTTACGGCGCGCGACGATTTGCCAGCCCGCGAGCGGCGCACAGGACTTAGAGAACTTGGACTCCCTTATGCAAGCGACCCAGCCATCACCAAACACCTTGCAGCGTTTTTGACAAAGAGTGGTGAGGCGCATGATTTGCAATCGCCAGCCGGAAGCAGATATGCCGAAAGTCAGCAATCTGACATCCTCGATTCGCAAGCTCAAATGGTTCGCCCGAATGCAGTCTTATTCAACGGCGGGTTCTTTGCTCCGGCGATCACTCGCGAGCGCATCATAGAGGCGCTTTCAAGCTGGTTTCATGAAAAAGGGAAACGCTACAAGCCGAGAGTTTTCAGCAATGATCAGCCAGAGGCGGCCGTAGCGATCGGCGCGGCGTATTACGGCAGGGTGCGACGAGAGGGCGGACTGCGCATTGTCAGCGGCAGCGGTCGGGCTTACTACATAGGAGTCCAGACAAACGCCCAGACTGTAGGGAAGAGTGTTCAGGCAGTGTGTGTGATGCCGCGCGGCGCTGAAGAAGGCACAGGGCTCGAACTTTCAGACAGGGAATTTGCTGTGCTGACGAATCGTCCAGTCTCCTTCACTCTGTATAGCTCGACGACAGGACACGACAGCCATGGCGATGTCGTCACTCTTGAAGAAACCGAAGTTCACCGTCACGCGCCACTCATTACCGTGCTGCGCTACGGTAAAGGAGCGCGCCAGCAGACAGAAATCGCCGTACAGTTGCAGGTGCAGTTCACAGAGTTGGGGACGCTGGAGTTGTGGTGCCAGTCGCGCAAGACGGATCACAGGTGGCGGCTGCAATTTCAACTGCGCGGCGCAGAACTACCCGACGACGTAGCGCAATCGGAAAAAGAGGCAGCGACCGAGGCAGTCATACCCGATGAAGCCATCGCTGCCGCCGGACAATGGGTTCGCGCCACATTCGGAAAAGCGCGCGGTGAAATTTCCGGCGAGCCAATTACGCCCGAACCTTTGGTCAATAAACTCGAAGCCACATTCGGATATTGCAAAGAGGCTTGGCCGGTTGTGGTCATTCGCAAACTCTGCGATCAGATGCTGGAAGTTGCAGAGGGGCGAAAGAAGAGTGCGCGATTCGAGGCACGCTGGCTTAACCTGTTTGGGTTTTGTTTGCGTCCGGGATTTGGCGCGGCGGTTGATGATTGGCGAATGTCTCTGGCGCGCAAAATTTATTTGCCCGGACTCATCTTCCCGAAAGATGTGCAGTGTCAAGTCGAATGGTTGGTTTTGTGGCGAAGAGTAGCGGGTGGACTCACCACCGGTCAGCAGCTTGAACTATTTCAGCGCTACGCGCCCTTGCTTGGCGTTAGCGGAAAAAAGTCTACAGGGAGGCTCAATCCACAGATCGAGTATGAAGGCTGGCGCTTACTGGCGAGTCTTGAACACCTACCTTCTCAAATCCGCGTCGCATTGGGCAAAACCCTGCTGCAAAAGGTCAAGGAAAAGCCAAACGACAAGGGACATTTATGGTCGCTTGGTCGTTTGGGGGCACGAATCCCGTTTTATGGACCACTCAATTGTGTGGTTCCCAGGGAGAATGCAGCGGAGTGGTTGCGAGCCTTGCTCAATCTCCCTGCACTGACCTCTGATGTGGCGTCAGCGGTCGTGCAACTGGGGGCGCGCACACAGGACAGGGAACGTGACCTGGACGAAGGCTTGAGAGAAAAAGCGATTGTGAAATTGATAGAATCAGGAGTCGCGGACGAGTTGCTGGAAAATCTACGTACCTACGTCCCACTGGCGCGCAATGATGCCGTGCGTATCTTTGGAGAATCTCTACCTGAAGGATTGCGACTGGTGGTTTAAGCTGTCGGACTTTTCAAAAGAGTGAATCTTAGTAGCGCAAGACAGGAAACCTGCGTAGCTGAATTTGCAAGAACCCGCAAGAATCACGCAGGTAACAAGCTCTTGCGTATTGCTGAAATGCGACTTGGATTTCTGGAAATAAATCACTCCTTTGTCTTAGTCCGTTTAATGGGAGTCCTTTTTTTCGCGCTGCTCTTTCTCGGTGACCTTTTTCTGGAAGCGGTTTTTTTCTCATTGCTAATCTTTTCCAGCATGTCTGAGAAGTCGAAACCGAATAGCTGTTTGATGTTCGCATTCAGCGTGGGCATGACAAGGCTATTGCCAACCTTGGAGAGTTCATCTACGAGACTGTCAGCGAAGGCAGCCACTTCGGAACGTTTCCGCCCCGACGACTCCAAGTTCTTATGCGCATAGCCGAGTGTGTAGCCCAGCGCAAAGCCTGCCGAGAGCGCGCCAACGCTCCAGACAATCGGGTCATTCTGGAACTGTTCGCGCATATCCAGCACGCCGCTGACAGCTTTCTTTACTGATTCGTACTGGTCTTCAACTGTGTCTTTAATTTCTTCAACGGTTTGCGAAATGGATTTGCGCGCTTCCTCCATCTGGCGTTGAAGTTGTGCTTTGTCAGGCTCTATGGTCTCATCTGTTGGTAAAACCTGTATTTGTTGGGAGCCTTTTTCTTTCGTCACAGCTCTCTCCTTTCATTTGATTTTATGGTGCGCTTCGATTTTGAGATGGCATCATAATTCTCGCTTTAACCACTCTTTGTCCTTATCGAGTTCTTTCAAACTCCTTTCCGGTGAGAGGTCGTGTTTTGCAAAGTGGTTTTTCGCTTTTATTAGGACGGCTCCTCCGATAAGCAGATAGATCGCGCCGGTAATAATAAAACCGAGGGCATACTTGAGAGGTTGACTGAACTGGGCATTTTCAAATAATGAAGAGACCAGAAAAGCGAAAGCTATATTCAATAGCGAGAATCCAATAACACTGATTATTGCTCCGACACCAATGGAAAGACTACCACGCACAAAAGCCTTAATGTCTTCTTTAATCTCAATCTTCAACAGTTCGACTTTGGTGTCGAGCAGCGTGACGATATCTTCACCTAAGCGACCAACCAGAGCCGGCAAGCTGTCACCCGTAGCAGAAGATTGCACGTTGTCCAAACTTTTTTCCTTATCGCCCACCCTTGGTTTTCCTTTTGGGCTTTGCAATTGGCTCCCAGGCTAAAAGAGATTTTTAAAGTCCCTCAAATTTGCCATACGCCTCATTTTCGGCGACAAATCATCAGAGATAAATTTTCGTCGAAGCCAGGCTTTTTAGCGGGCAGAAAGTTTCAAAAGACTACCTTTGTGAAGATGTTTCACAAAGGTAGTCTACAGGGTTATTCGCCTGACAAGGTGCTACGATTAGAAACTTATTTGCCAGACTTTTTGCTGGAATTACTGCTCTTTTTTATACTTTGCGTTTTTGTGCCTGCCATTTCTTCGCCGGTACCTGCAGCCTCTTCAAGCTGCGGTATGACTGCACGAGCAGCGCCTGCCGCCGCACCTGCTAAGACCTTAACAGCCGTATCTTTTATTTTCGTGGCAGTAACTGATGACTTCTTGGTGCCGCTCTTTTTTGCTGCGCCTTTTTTACTTGCTGTTCCCTTGCTCGCAGACTTCGTTGCAGAAGATTTTGAGGTTCCAGAACTTGCAGAAGAGTTCTTACTTGTCTTTTTTGCTGACATTCTTATTCTCCTTGAATTGTTAGCTTCTTAATCGCCACCCGTGTTGAGTAGCGAGATGAGATGAAGATTAGCTACATCTGGCGATGTCTTCCATTGCATCGGGTGCAATCAGAAAAGATGCACCCGATAAACTCGACTTGCCTAAGCGCATTTATACATTTACGCTTCGCCCTTTTATGAGTCTGTATCCTGCAAGCAAAATAATTGCTCCAACAACTGATAACAAAAGACTCATGAGAAACCCTGGTCTTGACATCTGATCCGTTGTATTTGTTCCGCCATAGCCTAAAAGAGCCCGACCGATAAAGCCGCCGACGATGGCTCCGACTATGCCTAATAAAATGGTGACAATTACACCACCTGGATCCTTACCCGGCATGATCGCTTTGGCGATTGCTCCGGCGATTAAACCCATAATTATCCATCCAATTATGTCCAACATTGTTACACCTCCTGAATGTTTTTAATACAGCTTCAACCTGGTTAAAAGGTCTTGCTATTCCCACAACGCCTATCAAGGCAATTTGTGAACCATTCATCAAAATTAGCCTCAGGTAGTATTCTTCTGCTTCATTCATTACTTGCTGGCGATAAGAAATCCCTTTTCGTAATACCTGCTTTGAATCTGACCTCTTGTTTGATAGCGGAAAGCTAGACGCCTATGAACAGATTCACGCCCGATGGTCTTTGGTTTGCAGAATCAAACCGTGGCTTAGAGATTGAGGGAGCTTGCATCAAGCCTAAATACGTGATGTGTTCAAAGTCAGGATGCAAAGGCAAAATGGTTAAAAAGGCAGATGGCTTGCAATAAGGATTATGTGGCATGTGGGTTTCTACAGGAGTTAATTCGTGTGTTGAGGGACGCTCATGACGACGAAAGAAATCGTGGGATTGATGAAAGAGACGGTCAGGGATTGGCGTGAAGACAAGGCTATCAGGCTTGCAGCAGCCCTAGCCTATTACACGGTTGTTGCCCTCGCCCCGTTGCTGGTTATTATTATCGCGATAGCTGGACTGGTGTTTGACAAAGAGGCAGTACAGGGGCAGATCAGTTCACTTGTAGGGCAACAAAGTGCTGAAGCCATTCAAGGGATTATTGCCAACGCAAGCCAGCCGAAATCCGGCATGATTGCGAGCGCACAATGAAACGCCTTGAGGAACTTCTTACAGAGGCAAAAGCGAAGGTAATGTTTTTGCCGCCTTACTCGCCGGACTACTCCCCGACAGAGAATTTTTGGTCGAAAGTAAAAGGAGTATTAAGGAGCCTCGAAGCGCGAAGCAAACGATCTCTTGAAAAGGCGTTGAGCAAAGCCTTTGCTTCGATCACGCAAGAAGATATTCAAGGCTGGTTTACTCACTGCGGTTATCAGTCCGCATTCATCTGAATTCGCTATAAATTTGCTACGGATTATTCTATCTCAGCAATTGCGCCACGGAACTACTATTGTACATTTGGCATTCTTGCCTATCTTCAATTGCGTTTTTTTTGACAATCTTTTGCTGGCTTAAATCCTGCCTTTATGGCTTCTTCGTTATCGCCAAATATACGCCTGTTTTTCAGTTTTATTTTTGCGAATTTAGGACATTCAGACCAGTAAAAGATTTTCGAGCGCGTATCGGCGTGAACAGGCCCGACGGTTACGGAATTATTTACTATTTGTTTAGCCGGGTCTTCTTCAGAAGATTTCGGTTTCTCTGTTTGCTTTGATGTGCCGTCTTGAGGTGACGTAACTCGTAAGCTGTATAGCTGCCCGCTTGCAAATATTGAAATAGACAGGAAAAGTGTGAGACTGATTATTAGTGATAAACTTTTTGATATTTGTTTCATTTCGCCCTCCGAAGAACGGTTGTTGATCAACCGTACGACCATATTTTCAAACTCGTTAATTTAAGAGAGCAAAATAGATGCCACCTGCAGGGGCTCGATAGAATGAATTTGTCTAGACTTTGCAATCTATCCAATTAAAGAAAATAGATATGTTAAGAGTAGAAGCCGCGACCCGCTGCGAAGCCAATTGCACGTTATGAAATGATTAAACGAATGCAGTCGTAATAAATTCATACACAAGATTTCTCTGCGTGAGACGAGCTTTCAACAGAGTTTAGATGACTCGGGATAATTGTGTAGGAGCGATTCTCGACAGCAGGATTGAAAAGATAAATACAAGTTTTAAAGGCGCTCTGCTCAAGCCGGAAAGAGTGTTTCTGCGTTTTATATAGGAAGTAGATTCCAACGCATATTTAGGCATTGCTTCACAAGACTACAGTTTTTTAGCGCTTTCAAAGTAGTGTTCTCTCCCAGTCAACGGATCCGCAAAGGAAAGGGATTTTGCCAAGAGTTTGAGCGGGCTGGAAAAATCATTGGATTCGACGAAACTAATATCAGGGTAGAGTTTGTCATTAAGAATCGGAATCCCTAAGGCCGACAGATGCAGGCGGAGTTGGTGTTTTCTGCCCGTCACGGGGCGCAACTGAAAAAGCGTTACGCCATTGATTTCCTTGACTATCTCAATGTAGGTCTCGGAGTTTGCTTGCCCCTCAACTTCCTTCATACGGAAGAACGGTTCTCCAGTTACGATTCGGCTGCGTCGCTTCACAGGAAAACTGAGACCTGGATTGGCGGGGGCCTGCGCCTCGTATACTTTCTTAATTTTGCGATGGTGAAAAAGCGATGCGTAGAGACCTCTGGTTGCAGAGTTGAGTGAAAACAGGACAATGCCGGCAGTTTCTCTGTCAATGCGATGGATGGGGACAAGGTGTTCCAGTTTTAATTTTTTCTTCAAGCGGACAAGCAGCGTTTCATGAAGAAATCGTCCGGAAGGAACGACTGGCAAAAAATGTGGTTTATCTACCACCAGTATATGATCATCCTGATAAAGAACGTCTTCAACAAAAGGGATTTTTTCTTCCGACTCCAGTTCCCGATAATAAAAAATACAGGCACCCACACGGTAAGGACTTCTTGAATGCAGACGAAGCCCTGTTTCATCGACTACCTGTCCCTTTGCCATACGAGATAGCCAGGTCGCGGTTTCTACATCAGGGAATCGCTCTTGTAGAAAATCCATAATCATTTGCCAATGACCTGCCGGAAGCCATTGACAACTCGGAGTGACCCCTTCGACCATCGGAAGCGGCTTCTTCAAAGCATCCTCATCATTTTTGCAAGCTTCACATTGACACCCAAAATCAAGATGCTGATAACTGTTCGTAAGCCTCGCGCAAGATGCGCTCGGTGGTTTGCCAACTCAGGCAGGCGTCGGTAATGCTGACCCCATACTTCAAGTCGGCAAGGTTTGCCAGCACTGCTTGCTTGCCTTCCTGTAAATAGCTTTCGATCATCAGCCCAATCAAAGCGCTGTTGCCGGCGACGCGCTGGGCTATGACGCTGCGCGCTACCTCTTCTTGTTGGGCGTGCTGCTTGTTGGAGTTGGCGTGACTGCAATCAACCATCAGAGAGGGATTTTGCCCCTCTTGCTGTAACGACGCCACGGCATCGCGTATGCTTGCGGCATCGTAGTTTGTGTGCAGACGCCCGCCTCGCAACACCACATGCCCGAAGCAATTGCCCTTGGTGCGCACAATAACGGTGAAGCCGTCCTGGTCTATGCCCAGAAAACTATGCGGCGCACAGGCCGCCTGCATGGCGTCGAGCGCAATTTGCAGACTGCCATCGGTGGCGTTTTTAAAACCCACAGGCATGGAAAGACCGCTGGCCATCTCGCGGTGAGTCTGCGATTCCGTGGTGCGCGCGCCAATCGCCGCCCAACTCACCAAGTCGCCAATGTATTGCGGCACGATTGGGTCAAGAAATTCTGTAGCGGCAGGCATTCCCATCTGTGTAATATCGAGTAACAGGCGGCGCGCTTTTCTGAGACCCGCTTCGATGTCGTAACTGTCATCAAGGTGCGGATCGTTAATGAGTCCTTTCCAACCGACCGTCGTGCGCGGTTTTTCAAAGTAGATGCGCATGATGATATAGAGCCTGTCGCTGAGTTTTTCGCGCAGATGAAGCAGTTTTTCAGCGTACTCCAAAGCGCCTTCAGCGTCATGAATGGAACACGGACCGACGACAACTAAGATGCGTGAGTCTTCGTGCTGCAAAATGCGTTGTATGGTGGCGCGGCCTTCGACGACTGTGCGGTTCGATTCTTCGGTCATCGGCAAGTCGTTTTTTAGTGCGCGTGGCGGGCTTAAGCGAACAAATTCAGCAATATTTAAGTCTTGAGTTTGCAACATAGGAGAAAGTCTATCCTCTGTCTCATCGTCCATGCAATCATAAGAAGTAAGGCAAAAGCGTAGGCGCTTCGCGTAAAAAGGTAAAAGGCAAAAGGCAAAGCCAATCGCAGCCGCGAGTTTACCTTTATGGCTCCACCCAAAATCTTTTGCTACGGTGCATAGTTGTCTCTTATCTGTAACTGGGGCGAAGGGTAAAATCCAACAAAGGTACGATGAAAAGCGGGATTAGCTTTTTGGAGTGCTGCGACTGGTCGCAGCTTTTCGTTTGCTTGTAAGTCAAATCGAGTGCGGTGACCAATGACCGCACTCCAAAATAAAGTGGTAACAACGAAGGATCACCGAATCATTTACAGAGGGGAAATAAATGATTCGTTTTGAGTCTCAATTCTCATCGCACACGTCGCTACCGACTCCCATCATAAATTCTTGATGGAAGATCAGGGTAATACTCTCACAGGTCTGAGAGGTGTTCGACTTTCCCCTGGCTGTCGCCGATCTTTTCCGGCTGAACGCCCATGCGATCCAGCAGTGACAGATACAGGCTCGTCATCGGCGTTCCTGGCTTGTAGACAATGTGCCCTCCCGGTTTCAAGCTACCGTCGCCACGACCTGCTAATAAAATAGGCAGGTTCTCATGCTTGTGGCGATTTCCATCGCTGAGCCCGCTGCCATAAACGATCATCGAGTGATCAAGTAGCGTGCCGTCGCCATCTTGTGTGGACTTGAGTTTGTTGAGGAAATAGGCGAACAACTCCGTATGGTAGAGATTGATTCGCACTACCTTCTCGATCCAATCCGGATTGTTGCGGTGATGCGTGAGTGGGTGGTGTGGATCAGGGATATCTATCTCAGGGTAGACGCGCATACTGCCTTCGCGCGCTACGACCAAAGTCGCCACGCGAGTCAAATCAGCCTGGAACGCCACCACCTGAAGGTCATACATTAGCTTCGCATATTCGCCGAAGGTAACCGGCAGTCCTGAAGGCTTCTCAATGGTTGGCGTCACCTGGCGGCTCTCTTTTTCTGAGCTTTCGATACGTGTTTCGAGTTCGCGGATAGCAAAGAGGTATTCATCAACCTTACGACGGTCGGCCTGTCCCAGGGTTTTGACGAGCTTTTGCGTGTCTTCACGAACCAGATCGAGGATACTCTTGCGATAGGCAGTACGGCGGGCGCGGGTTGCGGGGTCCAAGCTGAGATCGGCTGTCCCGAAGAGGCGCTCGAACGCCTGACGGGGATTGATCTCAGGAGGCATAGGGGTCGTTGGCGTGCGCCATGAAATGCTGTTGGTGTAGGCGCAGCTATAACCCGAATCGCAGTTTCCAACGGTACGCGAATCTTCGCAGCCCAATTCGATAGAAGGCAGCCGAGTCTTGGCGCCGATAGCGGCAGCGGCAATCTGATCAGCCGAGACCCCAGCCCGTATATCAGCCCCTGCGGTCTTCTTACAATGAACTCCGGAAAGGTAAGAGGCGCCGGCCCTCGCATGATCTCCCGGTCCGTCGCCCAGTTCGTTACCGTTTTTATCGTCCAGACCGGAGAGCACAAATAGGTCTTTGCGATACGCTTCCAGTGGCTTGAGAATGCGCGTGAACTCAAAGTTCTTGCCAGTTGCCTTCGGCGTCCAGTCATCCATTACAATGCCATTGGGCACGTAGACAAAGGAGAGGCGAACCGGACTCTTGCCGTTTGCGCTGTCCGAGGTCCTTGCGGGAACCATCGCATCCAACATTGGCAGCGCAATTGCCGTCCCCATACCTTTGAGAAAGGTTCGTCTAAGCAGGTGTTTGCGTGTGATCATCATTGCGTTTTATCCTCTCTTCTCATTTGAAAAGGCATACTGTTGACTATCTCCAGTACCAGACTGGAGAAACGGTAGTTGCTGGTTGCCAGACTGGTGCTAATCTTCTTCACGGTCGGCGTGTCATATCGCTCAAGTCCGCGTCCCAGCGCGTAGGTGAGCAATTTTTCTGTCAGGCACTCGGCGAAGGCCTTGCGATCGTCCTTCAGGATGACCTTCAACTCTGCCGCGCCTTTGAATGATCTGCCATCAGGAAGCGTGCCGGAAGAATCTATAGGCTGTTTTCCATCCTGAACGCGCCAAGCCCCTATGGCATCGAAATTTTCAAGCCCAAAGCCAAGAGGATCCATTCGCGCATGGCAGGATGCGCAAGTTACATTCTTGCGGTGTTCTTCCAACTGTAAGCGCAAAGAAGCAGACGAGGCGACTTTTGATTCATCCAGATTCGGCACATCCGGTGGCGCTGGCGGCGGCGGCGCATTCAATAGATTATCTAGAATCCACTTACCGCGCAGCACTGGCGAGGTTCGCGTAGCATAAGACGAGACGGTCAAGACGCTGGCCTGCGTCAAAATCCCGCCCCTTGGAGTGTCGCCTGTCAAAGCAACTTTGCGAAACTCTGGTCCTTGGATGCCGGGGATTTTATAGAAGCGTGCCAACTGCTCGTTGAGGAAGGTGAAATTCCCGGAGAGGAAATCAAGAATGCTGCGATCTTCACGCACGATGCTCTCAAAAAATAGCTCCGTCTCGCGTCGCATGGACATGCGCATGTATTCGCTGAATTCCGGAAAGAGTTTTTGATCTGGCTTAACCGATTCCAGCTTGCGTAATTCCAGCCACTGACCGCCAAAATTTTCCACAAGGGCGCGTGATTTCGTATCTTTCAACATGCGCTGCACTTGTGCTGTCAGCACCGCAGGTTTGCGCAAAATCCCCTGATCGGCACAGCGCATCAACTCCTCATCCGGCATGCTGCTCCAGAGGAAGTAGGAGAGACGCGAAGCCAGTTCATGTTGGCTAATCGGGTGCGAGTTTTCGGCGCTTGCCACCGCCGCATCTTTTTCAATGCGGAACAGGAAATGTGGCGAGACCATGATGGCCTGCAATGACAGACAGAGCCCTTCTTCAAAAGAATCGCCATTTTTGCGAGCCATGGAAATCAGACTCGCAAACCTGCTTACTTCTTCCGGTGTCACGGCACGGCGGAAGGCGCGGCGAGCCAGATGGCCTACGATTTTGTGATCACACTCTGGCAGATGGTTGCCAGAGAAGTGCCCGCACGTGTAGATATTTTTCAGACTTTCCGGTGAAGGCCCTTTCGTCTGTGTGTAAGGACCGCCAACTTCCAGAGAACTGATGCGCGCTTCGTTCACAGGAATCTTCTCAGCTTTTCGGGCTTCAAATCTTTTTCTGAACTCCTCGATGCGCTCTGGAGGAAGGTTCCTCGGCGGCTTAAACTCCGGCGGTGGCGGGGCGGGTCGCTTCGATGGATTAGGACCCTCAAATTTAGCAGGCAGTCCCTCATACATTCGCAATATCGAGACCGCTATCCAATGGTCTCCCGCTGTAACTTTGCTTCGGAAATTGTGTACCATACCGCCAAAATCTTGCCGGTCATTTGAAAATGTAGCCAGTCCCTCCGGGTCGAAATTAAACACCTCAACCTGCTTGCCATCAATCCACAGGCAGAGTTGAAGCGGCTCTGAGCCCAGCGGGCGCACACCGCCCAGAAAAGCCCGGATGTTGTACTCTCCTTCAACAGGGAAGCGATGGGTCACGTGTGTGGCATTGGGCAGGCTCAGCCCCGTTAAATCATAATCCAATAATGGCTTGTCACTGGAAGCTATATTTTGCCCTCGTGAGCGCAGGCGAACGAGCGTAGGTTTAAGCGGCTCGAAGCCGAAGACTGCTGTGCGCGCCACCTTTTCGGCGGCCGTCAGATATTTTTCCATCTGCACAGGCGATAGCGACAGTACATCGCCGATGTTATCAAACCCGTATCCCGAATCGTCCTGCGGGAAATCATCTGCCGGACGAAAATCTACGCCCAACAGATCGCGCACCGTATTATTATACTCTGCGCGGTTCAGCCGCCTCGCTGTCACACGCCCCGGATTCGGTTTCGCCAGCCGTTCGGCGCGCGAAAATTCCTGCTCGATCCATCGGATGACGGCCTCTAATTCGGCTTTGCTGGGGCGTGGCATTGCTGGTGGTGGCATCTCTCCAGAACGCATTTTCTGTATGACGTGTTCCCAGCTATCTCTATCAGTCAATAGGGAAGCAGCGCTTTGATACGATTTCAGATCTAGTCCACCAGACTTGACCTTCGAGTTGTGGCACATGTGGCAGTACTTGGACATGAAGGGCTGGACGGATTTGTCGAAAGTCGTCTTACTTTGAGAGCTTTGCGCTTCACTCATCGGTCGCAAAAGCGCCAGGCAAATCAAGGTAGCCAGTATAATCAGGCAGCGTAACAGCTTTCCTACTCTCGTCATATTCTCTTCATCCCATCGAGATTATTCTACCAATCGCCTTTGCTGAGAAAAAAATCTAATAGCAAAATATGGCGAAAAATTACTATGTTAAGATAGATGCAATCATACCCCTGAACTTACATAATGGCAATTCAATTAGGGTTTTGATGTCAACGCGATTGGGTCCATATCCGGCTGCGCTGGCTCTATAAATGGTTGGCGGTTATGATACAATTTGATGGCGAGGTCGCTATGCATACTACAATCACAATATTGCTCTTCTTAGGCTTGCTTAGCCCTCAAGTCTACATCGTTGCACACCGTGACAAGGTTGTTGCCAGTAATTCGTCTGATGCAGGGTTAAGGCGCAGACCGCAAGCCGCCCGAATGTCTCTTCCGGCAGATGGAGAATCTGGCAGAGCAGGAGAAGAACGCTTTGAGAAATATGCCATATCGACAGCCGCTACGGTTGCAGTCAATGTAGATGCTACGCGAGTCGTTCGCACGCTCGATTCCCAGTTTACCGGCATCAATGCAGCAGCCTGGGATAGCTCTTTCGAGTCGCAGACGACCAAAGCGCTTCTTAACTCTATGGGTGTAAAAATTTTGCGTTTTCCCGGTGGCTCTCTTTCCGACGAGTATCACTGGCAGACCAACACGACTCTCAATAATACCTGGCAATGGGCAACCAGTTTCGATGACTTCGCCAGTATTGCGACGGCTATAGATAGCCAGTCAATCATTACCGTCAATTATGGTACAGGCACAGCCGACGAGGCTGCCGCGTGGGTCAGGTATTCGAACCTGACTAAAAATTATGGATTCAAGTATTGGGAAATCGGTAACGAGAACTATGGCACCTGGGAGACCGATCGCCATGCCATCAGACACGACCCTTACACTTATGCTCTGGAAGCAAAAGACTACATCACGAAGATGAAGGCAGTAGACCCGACAATTAAAATCGGCGTAGTCGTAACGACAGGCGAAGAGTCATATGTGAATAACCGGTCTCATCCGGCTACGAATCCGCGTACAGGTGCCGTCCACAATGGCTGGACTCCCGTACTGCTTGCGACGCTCAAATCTTTAAATGTCATCCCTGATTTCGTCATCTATCACAGATACGAACAGAACCCTGGTAATGAGAGCGATGCAGGACTGCTGCAATCGGCTGCAACCTGGAAGAACGACGCTGCCGATCTGCGCAGACAATTATCAGATTATTTGGGAAGCGTAGGAGACCAGGTCCAAATCATTTGCACGGAAAACAACTCTGTCTCTTTTGACCCGGGCAAACAGTCAACGAGCCTGGTCAATGGACTTTTCCTCGCCGATAGTATTGGCAATCTGCTGCAGACCGAATTCAAGATGTTTGTCTGGTGGGATATGAGGAACGGTTACTTGCTGGACAAAAACAATAGCCCTGCTTTGTACGGATGGCGTTTATATGGAGACTACGGCATCACATCGGTTGATCACGAACCCTATCCAACCTTTTACGTCTTCAAATTACTTTCACACTTTGCCGACTTTTCCGATAGCGTGGTAGAGGCAAGGAGCCAGTCGCCTCTTCTGGCAGCTTATGCCAGCAAAAGAATTGATGGAAGATTGAGCCTGATGCTAATCAACAAAAGCCCCACTGAAGAGATTACGGCGCATATCGGACTTGCCGGTTATACGCCGTCCGCATCGGCTGTTGTCTATTCCTACGGCAAAGCCCAGGACGACGCAGGAAAGACTCTCAACGGTTCGCCGGATATAAAGCAGACAGTATTTCAGGGAGCAGCCAGTAGTTTCGATTATACTGTGCCGCCTTATTCGGTAACGCTTCTATCCCTGCTGCCACAGATGAATGATTTCGAACTTGCGCCACAGCCGTCTTCACAAGCGATCAACATTGATGGAGAGGCAAAATTCGATATTACGGCGGCATTTGCAAATGGTTTCAACGAGCCAATCTCGATCAGTGCGCAGGCTGATGAAGGTGCACCACTCAATATCTCAATCCTTCAGTCAACTCTCACGCCATCTCAGAGTGCGACTCTTGTGGTTTCCGCGCAGCAGCCGACACAGCTTCAAACCTATAACGTCACAATTAAAGGGTCAGCGGCAGGCATTGAGCAAGCGGCGCTAGTTACAGTAACCTTGTTAGATCCTCCGGTGATTTCTTCTGCCACGTACGCGGGCAAATTCTTGACGGTAACGGTTAACAGTCCCGGGTCTGTGCCGCGTCTCTTCATCAATGGCGTTGAACACACAGATAAGATCAAGAGCATCTCAGGGTCTGAAATCATCCTCAAGGGGAAAAAAGGCGTCCTTGGCTTGGTCGCAGGTGACAACAGGATTCGCGTTGTGAAAGGACAGGCATCTTCGGCTGAGTTTATCTTAAGGCGTTAATCGGTTGTTGATCGTTGGCTGCACTTGAACGAATGATATAACACTCACTTTGGGCTTAATCTGCGCTTCACTATGAAAGCTATTTTGCTTTCCCTTTCGGAGACAGGATTGAATGGAAGCCCTATATAGTTTCAAAGCTTGTAAACACACCAACAAAAAAATCACTTGATCTTATCCACCATTTGGAGGAAAAATTTCTCTGGCAACATCACTGATAATCTCTACAAGACCTGTGACATGACTATGAAAAACGATTTCGATCCTCCTATTGATCTGCGCGCTATCGCCTATCAGACCATGCTTGATGAAGGCTTTCTTCCAGACTTCCCTGACCAGGTGAAAAGCGAGGTCAATGAATTGAATGAAGCCGCGCGATTATCTGAAAATAGTCAATCCATTCATGACCTTCGATCTCTCCTCTGGTCTTCAATCGATAATGAAGAGTCCCGCGATTTAGATCAGGTCGAGTTTGCCCGGCGCCAGCCTGATGGCAGCATACACATACTCGTAGGTATTGCTGATGTGGACACCTTTGTTGCTAAAAGTTCAGCAACCGATCAATATGCGGCACAAAATAGCATATCTGTTTATACGGGTATCGAATCTTTCCCCATGCTGCCGGAGCGTCTGTCTACTGATCTCACCTCGCTTTTGGAAGGCGAAGACAGACTTGCCATTGTCATTGATTTGACGGTTGCCAGCGATGGAACCGTTCAGACGAATGATATATACAGAGCGTTACTGCACAATTATGCCAAGCTGGATTATGAATCAATCGGGGAATGGCTCGATGGCATTGCGCCTCTACCGGGGAAGGTAGAAGACATAACGGGTCTGGAAGAACAACTTCGTTTGCAAGAGGAAGCGACACAGTGGCTTCGCAAATTACGGCAGACCAAAGGGGCATTGGAATTTGAAACGATTGAGGCAAGTCCGGTCACCGCTAATGGCAAAGTATATGATTTGACAATTCAACCAAAGAGCCGCGCGCGCTACATCATAGAGAACCTTATGATTACAGCAAACGTCGCGATGGCTTCGTACCTGGCAAAACAAGGTTCACCGTCCATACAGCGTGTGGTACAAAAACCACTGCGTTGGTCAAGAATTGTTGAAATCGCAAAATCGTTTGGCGACCAGCTTCCGGAAGAACCGGAGTCGCGAGCCTTAGCCGATTTTTTAGCTCGCCGCAAAGCACAAGACCCTGAGCACTTCCCAGACCTTTCTCTTTCGATAGTAAAATTGATAGGTCCCGGTGAATACGTCGTCGTACCGGCAGGGACAATCCAGGAAGGGCACTTCGGCTTAGCCGTACAGAATTACACTCATTCGACGGCACCAAACAGACGCTACCCGGACTTAATTATTCAGCGCTTGTTGAAGGCAATCATTGCCTCAGATCCGATTCCATATACGCGGGCAGAATTGGAAGAGATCGCTTCGCATTGCGAAGAGCGACAAAGCGCCGCAAGAAAAGTCGAACGCTACCTGCGCAAGGTGATGGCCGCAGAATTATTGAGCCAGCACATCGGCGAAGTCTTTGAAGCTCTTGTGACGGGCGTATCAAATAAAGGCACATTCGCGCGATTATTTGCGCCGCCCGCAGAAGGTCGGGTGGTACGAGGAGAGAGCGATCTCGATGTCGGTGATAAAATTAAGGTGCGACTGCTTTCCACAAAGCCGGAGAAAGGTTTCATAGACTTTGAACGAATGATTTAAACAAAACACCGAATCAAGAAGGAAGTTATCTACAGGCTGTGGTATAGTCCTTAAAGAAAAGGAAGTGATTTATGAAACAATGGATAGCTCATTGCCAAACCTGTAGTTGGACTGGTGTAAGATGTCGCGAAGAAGAACAGCCTGTAAAAGAAAAGAATAATCATCTCAACAAACATCCTGTGCACAAAGTACGTGTTTTGGTAACTGGAGAAGAAAACTCCCCCCTTTCTCCCTCAGCGCCACCGCTTCGTATGAAGGCTAAATAGAAAATCCGTTTAATCATACCGTCACCATTCTTGCAGTAAGCGAATGGAAAGGTTGGCGGTATTTTTAATACGGATGTCCTGCCCAGTACGCCCGGCTTGCCTATAGTTGGGTTACTTTACTGTCACCTAAACTGAAAAAAGAAATAAATTTCTCCTGCTCACTTTGATAGGTATTGACAGGGATTACTTTATTGAAAACAGCAATGTTTTTGCCGGTGGCTCTTCTTTCTCGGGTTTAGGGTTCAGGTAAATATCAACTTTGTATTCGCCAACTGGCAAGCCATCTCCTGATGGCTTCAAGGTGAAATCAACGATATTGTTATTGCCACCAGCAACAATATCCGTATCTGCGATTTTGCTGTTTGGTTCCTGCCCCGTAGCATTGACGACGCTCCATCTCGCTTTCAACTTCGTATCTTCCGGCGCATTAGCAAGCTTTACTACACAATGTATAACCGGAACGTCTGGATCAAAACTAGTTGTAGGATCAACAGCTTCTTTCTTATCATTCACATTCTTTGCCATTGTTGCGTCCGTGATTTTTGCTGATGAGTAGCTGACGTTGCAGGCCGATGTTGCTACTGTGAAAATCACAAACAAGAAAAGCGCCAAAGTTTTTCTTCGTTTCATAGGGAGTCTCCTTACCAATCTGCGTCGAGGCAACTGCGCTTGCGCCTTTTGCGGCTCAGCTTTTTGCCATCATCGCAGGGAAATACGTTTACACAATTGAAAGATCTAAAGCCTCGCGTGAGATAGTTAGTCATCGCCGCCGAAAATTGCGGCAAAGATATTGGTGTCAACTATGACCTTGTCCAAGCTTCTCTCCTCAACTGACGCGCAAACTCAACAGGGTCTGCGATGCCTTCGCGGTCTTTCCAGATGCCGACCACGTCATCCGTTTCGTCGGCGGTTTGGTGAGTCGCGCTATCAGTTGCGGCTTCAAGCGAAGCGACAAGATGACGCGCAAATTCTTCGTCGCTGATTTGAAATTCGCGGCGCATGGATTGCGGAATTTTGATAATGATTTCGCCCACAATAACCTTCCTTTCGAAGCCAGTTTAACACGAGTGATGGAATGAATACACGCGCTTCTTTTCAATCGCTATGCCCAGGCATCTGTATCAATGATCTGAAAGCGCAAATCCTTTAAGGCCGGGATCATTGGTTCTTCAAACTATAGCTCTCCTAGATGATTTGTGGAGCAGGTGAGGTAGCGGTAACTGTCTAGTCTGCGCCAGTCTTGCGCCGTAAATGACATGAAAAGCCAGCGGGACTTAGTTCCAGTCAACCGCAGACTAGACAGTCTACGCTACATTCAGGATTCC
Source organism: Acidobacteriota bacterium (assembly GCA_031389065.1). Classification (GTDB taxonomy): domain Bacteria; phylum Acidobacteriota; class Blastocatellia; order UBA7656; family UBA7656; genus JACQDB01. The sequence goes on from JANMSG010000414.1 coordinate 18,775, forward strand.
TATATCTGTCTTGTTTTCTGGCTTCGAGGGGGGCTGTAGAGGGAACTGAGTTTGAAAAAGATGTAAAGCGTCAGCGGGATTACTATAATTAAATTCAGGTTCAATTGAGAAAAGCATCCATGAGTGAAAAGGAGGAAATTATGGCTCAAGTCAAAATTTCATCGCGCACAGAATCTGACGGCTTTGGGACCATCGAAGTGCCTGGCAATGTCTATTGGGGCGCGCAAACCGAGCGTTCGTTGCTCCATTTCAACATCGGGCGTGACCAGATGCCGCCGGAATTGATTGGCGCTTTCGGCATCCTGAAAAAAGCTGCGGCGCTGGTCAATGAAGACCTCGGCAAACTGCCAACGGAAAAAGCCCAGCTCATCGCCCAAGCCGCCGATGAAGTGATCGCAGGGAAACTCGATGAACATTTCCCGCTACGCATCTGGCAGACCGGCAGTGGGACGCAGACCAACATGAATGCAAATGAAGTGATTGCGAATCGCGCCATTGAAATGGCTGGCGGCGTATTGGGGTCAAAGATTCCCATTCATCCTAACGATGACGTCAATATGTCACAATCATCGAACGATGCCTTTCCGACCGCTATGCACATCGCTGCGGCAAGTAGATTGCACAATGATTTGATTCCGGCAATCGGGCGCGTCCGCGATGCCATTGACGCGAAAGAGCAAGAGTTCGCAGATGTGGTGAAGATCGGGCGCACGCATTTGCAGGACGCCACACCGCTCACGGTTGGGCAGGAGATGAGCGGCTGGGCGAGTTTGCTCTCGCGTAACATCGAACGGCTGAAACCAGGGCTTGACGGGCTGTATGATTTAGCCATCGGCGGCACGGCAGTTGGCACAGGCTTAAACGCTCACCCTGAATTCGCCGAGCGAACGGCGATGAAGATCGCCGAGATTACCGGGCTGCCGTTTCGCTCGCACCCGAATAAATTCGCGGCTTTATCGGCGCACGATGAGTTGGTGTTTGCTCATGGTGCGATTCATACCTTAGCCGGGTCTTTGATGAAGATTGCCAATGACATTCGTTGGCTGGCTTCCGGTCCACGCTGTGGGCTTGGCGAATTG
>JANMSG010000636.1:0-6799 GCA_031389065.1 Acidobacteriota bacterium
GTAGCGACCGGGTGCGCCGCACCCGGTCGCTACCGCTCCCGGTTCTGACCTCCCCTTAAGAGGAAGGAAACTTTTTACCGGAACAGAATGTGTAAGGACTGCCAAAACAAAAATAATGAAAAGAAGGAGAACACAAAATGAAAGGAATGAGAATCGTATGTTTTTTGGCGATCTTCGCCTTATTGGGTTTCAACAACCCTTATTCCATAACCGGAGTCGAAGCGAAAAGCAAGGCGACAGAATTCAGTGCTTTTGCGAAAGTATTCGACATCAACCTTTTCGAGAAGAACCTTCGAAAAGCCCTTGACGTCAAGAGCGTTGGTTATGCCTACGCCATTAACCTCAATGGACAACTCAAGAAAAAGGGAGCAGGCGGCTACGCCGTCTTGGGGAAAGATTTAGGCACGCCAAACATCCCCGGACTTCCACAATCGCCCGACAAGCGCATGAACATTGCGAGTGTCACCAAAACCCTCACCGCCGCGACGGTGCTAAAGATATTGCAGGATGATCCGAATGTAAGCGTTGATTCAAAGATTGAACCATTCCTGCCTTCGACCTGGGCGAAGGGGGCAGGAGTCAACAATCTCACCTTCCGAAAACTGCTCTCGCAGTTGAGCGGCATGAACAATAACGTAGGGGGCAACACCGACGTTGCCTCTTTGAAAAAGTGGATTAAGGACGGCGTGACCAGACCGGAAAACGAAGCGCTCTACATCAATGCCAATCTGGCGATCTTCCGCATCATCATCCCCTTTATGAAGATGTCGCCGCAAAACCGCGTCTACTTCTCCAATATGGCGAAGACCAGTGAAGCGCAGTTCGACCCGGCAATGAGCCTGTTCTACATGGCTGAAGTGAATAACCTCATCTTGAAACCGATGGGCATCCTAAACGCCGGTTGCAAAAACACAGACCCCCTGCCGACCCGGCTCTATCACAAAGGGAACAATGCCAAAGGCTATGTGACGGGCGATTGGGCATTGGTGGCGGGTGGCGGCGGTTGGTATCTGTCGGCGGTTGACCTGGCGCGTTTTTTAGCCCATCTGCGTTTCAATAATCAAATCCTCTCACCAGCGACGCGCAAAATGATGGATGACGGATTTCTCGGGTGGCGCAAATCGGGGGGCTCGCCAACCGGCGATCATGGGGTGTACCTGGCGCACGGCGGCCTCTTGCATTATGGCGCTGATGATAATCAGACTGGAATGACAAGTTGCATTATGAACTTCCCGAACGGCGCGCAAGTGGCATTGTTAATTAACTCGCTGGGCAGTTACGGCAACAAATACACGTTGCTCAAAGAAGCCTTCGACAACGCCTGGGTATTTGGCGTTGCCACACCCTGAGGCAGTAAGCAGTAGGCAGTAGGCAGTTAGTTTCATTTTAGTAGTTGTCTGACAGTAATGAGGCGTCATTCAACGAATCTAGTGTAATTGTTAAGCTGCCTACTGCCTACTGCTGGGTGATTAATCGCCCACAGCCGTAGCTATTTCTGTTTTGACGACTTTGTGATGAAGGTTTTCATCTCGTGGCAAGAAATACGCACAGACCGCGCTCAACAAAGTTACAGCGGATGCGAAGATGAGCGCATAACGGAAGCCCTGACTTTGTGCCATGCCTCTGAGAAGTTGCGGCGCAAATGCGCCCACGCCCCAGGCTGCGCCCATCATCAAAGCAGAAACGGTGCTGGTTTGCTCAGGCACCAGTTCTTGCGCCATCGCGACGTTGACAGGAATCGTTGACAACAACACAAAGCCACCAAGACCCAATAAAATCATGCTCAAAACACCTGTTGTCATAAATGCGCCAATCATCAAGGGTGCGCCGAGCAATCCCGAAACCAACGTCACTGTGCGGCCGGAAATTCTCTCCGCCAATATGCCGCCCACCAGTCCGCCGACTCCGCCTAACAATAAAAAGACTGTCAAAGCATTGCCTGTGCTGATTAACGAATAGCCTTCTTCTTTCAACATAAACGGCAAATAATTGCTGGTTGTCATCTGCAATCCTGAACGAAGCACGGTTATCAGATAAAGCAGCAGCAAGGGTTTCCAAGCGCCGCGCAAGGCCGCGATCAAAGATGCATTCAATCTTTTCTGTGAAATTTTCTGCTTGTTCGGCGAATTGCTTTCACCCTTTTCTTCAATTGTTTCCGTCTCTGCTTTTCTTTCCAGCGGTGGACAGAATTTGTACAACACCGCAGACATCAAAATGCCTATGAACATTGCGTAATAGGATTTGCCCAAACCGAAAGCTGAAACCAGTCTGGTGATGGCGAAAGGCCCGAAGGCGAAGCCTAGCGTGCCCACTGCGGAAAAGATTGCCATGCCTAATCTGCGACGGTCGCTAGAGGCGTTTGAAGCGATAGCCGCGCCTTGCGGATGAAAAGAACCGATACCGAATCCACCACCAATCAACAAGACGATTAACACGCCATATGACGGCGCGATGCCGATTAGCGAAACGAAAACCGCCGTGATCGTCGGAGCAAAGACCGCAAAGAAACGTTTGGCGTACCGGTCAGAGATGATGCCGTAAAGCGGTTGCAACAGAGAGGAAGTGATGGCGTAAAGCGGAGCGAGCCAGAAGAGTTGTGTGGTTGATAAAGCAAGCTTTTCGCCCAACACAGGCAGCAACGGATAGATGGTGCTTGAATAAGCATCATTGATGAAATGCCCTGCGCAAAGCACTGCAAGTGTGAGCTTGTTCTTTTTCGTCATACAGCTTTGCCAGGGCTTCGACAGGGATGTATTGCCGATTAGTTATCGTGCTGTTACTGCGATTTCGCTCTCTCGCGCGAAATGACGTTGACGCGCTTTCTCAATGAAGTGATTAAATATCGCTTGCGAGAGCGAGTCATTTTCCCAGCCAACTTCAGGATGCCATTGCACGCCCAAAAAGTAACGCTCAGGGCGTGTGTCAATCACTGCTTCAATGACGCCATCGGCAGCCCAGGCGATGGGTTCCAGGTTGCGTCCGACGAGGTCAATCGCCTGATGATGATGGCTGTTGACTAAAGCGCGGTTCGATTCGGCGAGATCTGCAAGCAGAGAGCCTTCGGTGATGTTGATGGAATGCGAGCGACGATAAAACAGATCGCCTTGCATATGTTTGAGTGAGCCTTTGACTTCCGATTCCAAGTCTTGAATCAGCGTGCCGCCACGGTGAACATTGAGCGATTGAATACCAAAACAGATTGCCAACAGCGGCAAGTGCCTCGCTTCGGCAAAGTCTATCAACATCGCATCTGTTTCATCGCGTTTGGGAACCACAGGACCCAGTCTCGGCTTCGGCTCTTGCCCGTAACGCAACGGGTCAACGTCGTTGATTGAGCCGGTTAAACATACCGCATCAACCTTTTCCATAATGGCGTTGATGTAATCGGCTTCAGGAATCAATGGCAACATGACAGGGGTGCCACCTGCCGCATAGATAGCTTCTGGGTAAGTCTCTCGAACTTCGTAGTAATTGGTATTCCAATTGTATCGGCAAGGGACTGCAACAATTGGTCTAAACATATCGCTCAATTCAACGCACCTCTATAATAAATTAGCCGCAGAGCTTGTACCTTCTGCGGCGTTACTAATGCGGTAGAACGGGTAGCATAAACCCTATATATAGGGGTTGTCAAAGGTTCTGTGTCACAATTATTTAGTGTTTGCTAAATTCTGGTGATTTGCAAATACAAGTAGCGCCAATTGCGATCTGGCGCTGCCAGTCTGTATATCAATGAAACGTGCTCCACACTTGAACCCTGATCGCTCTCCATAGACGCCACCCTAACAGCTTATTCTTCCATAGGCTCGAACCTTTGATAGGGGCAGCCTCAGATACTCTCACTAACTGGAAATTGACCCTTATCTATTTTAACGGCTCACCTGCTCAGTAAGCCCCGCCTGAGAACCTCGTCTGCTGCTGACCCACTTGCGAATTGAAAAGATGCTACCTATGACAGCAATCGCTATGAAGGTGTACACCGCATAATCAACAACTTCTGATTCTAACAAACGCAGTACTTGACGACCGAAGTAGAGTGCGAGCATCGCCTCGATCGTAAAGCGCATCAGCCTGCCCAGGAATACCGCTAGTAAAATCTTCTTTCGTGGCGTCTGAAGCGCAGAGGCTGTGAGCACTACGACCGTAAAAGGGAAGGGTGGTGGAATCATCGTCGAAAGGAATATAACCCGCCCTGCTTTCTTTTCCATCTTAGCCTTCAGTTTCTTGACCTTTTCTGGTTTGACAAATTTCTCCAACCCCGATTCGCCCATTTTGCGCATCACCAGATCAAGAAGCAATACTCCAATGACAGAGCCAATGGTTGCCAATATCACATAAAGTATCCATACGATGCTATCGCGCTTCGCACTGACCAAGGCGATCAGAAGAAAGTCGTTGCCAAAGGGTAAGAATAGAAAGGAAGAGTCAAGGATACCCATAATAAAGAGTCCTAATCCCCCTAGCCTCCTGACGAATGCAAACAGCGATGATCCCCATGAAACTATCAAGATGGATAAGATGGCTTGCAAATTTCACCTCCACAGAAAAAATCAGCTTCCTAGTCATCAAGTGGCGAGCCATAAACGCGAAAGAATACAGGTTATAGGGTGCAGCAGAGGATTGAGAATTGATTTATGTAGGTGGACATAGAAAAATTGCGAATTATCGCGACTCGTATCCCTGCCAACCTTCCTATTCCTTGCTGTATGGCTTCGTTGCAATCTCTATAGAACATGGCAAGAACGTGAATAGAAATAATGCAACAAAAATTAGCAGGACAAGCGCCACTCTTCTTTTCTTGCTAACGATTGCTGGTGAAGGTAGTGCAAAGAGTGCGCAGGCGAGGGATTTTGTCGAGCCTGAATATTCGACAGTAGTGTCTGAGTATTGAGTTGTTACTGAGCAAGCCGGAAAGCAAGCAAAGAACCCGCGAAGCGGGTGACAGCATCTAGCCCAGTCCGTAAGGGCTGGGACATAGCAAGGAAACCTTTTTCTAGCCCGCGTATGCGGGCGATAGATCAATTGCTGAAAATCTATCGCCCGCATACACGGGCGAAGAAAATCGAATCCAATTCATACCCCGCGCTGCCGCACGGGGCTACATGCTTACGCCCGCTTTCACGGGCTAAGAGAGCAACACACCATTCACCCGCTACCTATTCGACACGGCAATCTGTTGCTATGCTTTTATCCTGGCTATTACAGGCATTTCATTTATACCACTTGTTCAATCGTATAATCTCTCAAGTTGTGTTCTGTATCGCGCCGCTACGACGTTTCTTTTGACCTTCATCGTCGGCGTTACTTCCTCGGCTTCAAGGCTCAAGTCGCGGTCAAGGATGAGAAAATCTCTGATGCCCTCCGTCGCGCGTTGCCGGTGTAGGCTCTGATTTTGCGCGTTAAATGATGAGCCGTTTTTTCCTGCTTCTGCTTTAACTTTGCGGGGATTGTTTTGCCTCGTAGGTTCATCAGTAAAAGACGAATAATCAGGTGGGCGGTTGCGGTAGATGGTATAGCTCCAATAGGCGAAGATCAGATGATTGATAATTGCGCCAGCAATTCGCGCCCCGTAGATGAAAGGCGGCAAGACTTCCCATTCATACTCGCGCCCGTAAAGCAGCATATTCGCCAGCATGGTTAAGGAAAGCGTAAAAAAGATGATTCGCATATGACGCGACGCAAGCCCCGTGAGTAATAGTAAGGGTAGGACTTGAACGCCGTGATTCTCATGCATACGTACCGAAATCATGAAAAACATCATGGCGATGTAAGCGAATAGTTCTGCTGTTGGTGGCGCGGCATTTTTCTTCAAGAATCTGACCAGAAGAGGGATATAGAATGCAGCAAGCAAGGCTAGGGAAAGCGTCAAATAGTCTATTTTCCAGAAGGCTATGGTGGTGACTTCTACCCTGGGTTCCAGCCCCGTAAGAGACATAACCAGCCACCAGAAATTATGAGCATTTGCAGAAACCGCGTTCCCTCTTGTTGACATAAGGTTGAGCATCTTCAAGATGGTCTGACGGTCTTGAAGCAGAAAGGGCAGGAAAATCAGCAGGGCGGTGGTAAATGATAAGGACGCGGCTTGCAGTCTTTGTTTAAGATTACTATTTCGGAAAACCAGAAGAATGAGTATGGGGGCAAAAATAATGGCTTGCGGTTTCGAGAGCGCCGCCAAGGTAAAAAAAAGTAGGCAGAGCGGGTATCTTCGCTCTAAAAGGAAGACGATAGAGAAAGCGAGAAAGGCGCAGTGAATCGAGTCCGGTTGCGCCCACAGTGCGCCGTTATAGAGGGTAACGGGATTGAGCGCGTAAAGTGCGGCGCAGAGCAGCGCTTGCCGGTCACTGAATTTCCGCCGCAAGTATAGGAAAAGCAGAGCGGTGAGCAGTAAATCAAAGAGAAAGATCGGCAATTTAATCAAGTAGGTCAAGGCGATGGAGTCAACGGGCAAATCATCGAAAGCAGAGATGTCGCGAAAATTCGGGTCAACCGTTGCCTCATAGATTCGACCGACAAGCGCATAGCAATATACGGGGACAGGCGGATAAGGCAGCATAACCCGCCTGCGAGTATCATAGCCGTCAACTGGTTCATAGATACTCGCCAAACCATAACGCAGGGTTTTGTGCGAAGCGCCGACAAAATGCCGACGATCCACGCGATTCTTCAACACCGGCGCGAGCGCCAACCGGATGCCTAGCGAGACGAGCAGAAGCACGAGAAGTAAGGTCCAAGCTGACCGGCTTCTTGGGTTTGCCTGCGGGGTGCCTACGGTTTTGGAAATTGGAAGATCATTTACCGG
>JANMSG010000638.1:0-14206 GCA_031389065.1 Acidobacteriota bacterium
GTCGAAGAACCCGGATCAGGTTTTCAAGAGAGGCTCGGGCCGGCTGGAGTTGGCAGAGAAAATCCTGACCGATGCCGCACCGCTCTCTGCACGTGTCATCGTCAACCGGGTCTGGGGTTGGCATTTTGGCAGGCATCTGGTCGGCACCCCCAGCGATTTCGGCGATCGGGGTGATCGGCCTACACATCCGGAACTGCTCGACGATCTGGCGGCTCGCTTTCTTGCCAACGGCTGGTCGCTGAAATGGTTGCATAGGGAGATCATGCTCTCTGCGACGTACAGGCAATCGAGTCAGCCCAGAGCAGATGCCGCAGAGATTGATGCGACCAACCAATGGCTTTGGCGTATGAATCCGCGGCGGCTCGACGCGGAAGGCTATCGCGACTCCCTGCTACAGGCGGCAGGTCTTCTGAATCTGAAAATGTACGGGCCATCGCTAGACCTGGACGCTTTGGACAATACCCGGCGCACCGTGTATGGAAAGATCAATAGAGGACGTATGAGCGACATTCTTCGCTTGTATGATTTCCCAAATCCCTTCCAGCACAGCCCTGCGCGTAGTCTTACCATCACGCCGCTACAGGAGTTGTTTGTGTTGAACAGTCCGTTCATGAAGCAACTCAGCGCAGCACTCGCAAAATCGGTGGAATCAGAAGGCGACGCGGCGGCTCGAGTTCGCGGCTTGTACCGCAGGATTTTGTCGCGAGACCCTGACCCGACTGAAATCAAGGTGGCGTTGAGCTACCTTAACCACGCGACCATGGGGCAGTTTGCTCAGGTCCTGCTGGCAACCAACGAGGAGGTGTTCTGGCCATGATAGAAAACATTTCGAGGCGCTCTTTTCTTTCATCCATTGGCGGCGGATTTGGCTCCCTGGTTCTGGCTGATCTTTTAGCCAGCCAGTCAGCCAGAGCAGAAGGGCAGCAGCAGCACGTGGCTACGCACTTTGCGCCCAAGGCTAAGCGTGTCATTGTTCTCTTCATGACTGGCGGACCGTCGCAATTGGATATGTTCGATCCCAAACCGGCGCTCGAGAAATACGCCGGACAGCGGCCCGCAGAAGTAGACCTGCGCACAGAGCGCAAGACGGGCGGATTGCTCCCCTCGCCGTTCAAGTTTCAGAAATACGGCAAAAGCGGCATCGAAGTCAGCGAACTGTTGCCGCAGTTGGCTTCCACCATTGATGATCTCTGCGTCATTCGTTCGCTCTACAGCTTCAACCCGAATCACGAACCCGGGCGCAACCTCTTCTTCAGCGGCATGATGACTTCTATGCGCCCGACCATGGGGGCTTGGGTCAGCTATGGGTTGGGCACAGAGAATCAAAACCTGCCGGCTTTCGTGGTGCTGAGCCCCAGCCCCAACAGCTTGTGGACGAGTTCCGGGTTTCTACCCGCCCAATACCAGGGCACGCTGTTTAACAATGCCGAAACCGATCCCGAAAAGATGATCCGCTTCCTTCGCAACAAGGACCTGGACGCTCCTGCGCAGCGAGCGCAGTTGGACGCAATTCAGACTTTGAATCGGGCACACGCTCAATCCTTTGGAGCAGACTCTTTCCTCGAAGGTCGAATCAAGAGCATGGAGACGGCTTACCGTATGCAGTTTACGGCCTCAGATGTTTTCGATATCCGTAAGGAACCGGAATCGGTGCGCGCCGAATATGGAACGACGCCTTACGCCAATGGCTGTCTGCTGGCGCGACGGCTGGTCGAAAGTGGAGTTCGTTACGTCCAGTTGCACCACGGGCCTGGGCAGCAATGGGACGATCACGAAAACCTGGAGAAAGGTCTACGAGAGCGCTGCCCGGATATGGATCGTGCCTCGGCGGCGCTGATCCGTGACCTGAAACGGCGCGGCTTGCTCGATGAGACACTGGTCATCTGGGGCGGCGAATTCGGGCGCACGCCAGTCTCCGAAAAGGGCAATGGCCGCGACCATAATCCCTACGGCTTCACCATGTGGATGGCGGGCGGTGGCGTCAAAGCAGGGATGGTCTACGGAGCCACCGATGAGTTCGGCTTCAAGGCGGTCGAAAAACAGGTCTCCATACACGACCTCCACGCGACGGTTCTTCATCTGCTTGGACTCGATCATGAAAAACTAACCTATCGCTACGCCGGTCGGGATTTTCGCCTGACCGACGTGTATGGCAACGTCGTGCGAGACCTCATTGCGTAAAGGCGATGACGGGGCCCTGCTCAAGCGGGACTTCTCTGCTTTCACGCTCAACTGGCCGCCCGATCAATTCTCTGTCTTCAACGAACTTTGTTCAGGGTCACGCGAATGGTATCGCTCTCGTTTGACACTTTTATGATTAACTGATTTTCGGATGACAGTTCATATTCGCCTTCGACAAAGAGTTCTTCGGTTTGCGGGTTCTTCAATTTTATCGTCTGTTTTGCAGAATCCAGCGTCGAGAGAAATCGTTGGGGTCTGGGCTTGCTCGTCTTGATGGCAACCAATTTGTCCGTGTCAAAGTAAACTTTTTTCCAGACCGTCGCGTCCGCCGCAACCGCAAGAGTTACACCATTAAGCTGATAATTCTGCACCTCCCAAGCTCCTTGAAGCGGCGTCGTTACCTTGGCATAGATGACATACGAATAATAATTATCGCCAATGGCAATGGCAAAAAAGATCACGATGAGCAGATATTTCATCACCAGAAGCCGCTTACTTTGCGCGAAGACGGGAAGTTCTCGTTTCGCAAAAGGCAGGTTGTCCCAAAAAAGCGCTTTCAACCTTTTGAAATCGGCAAGCAGCAAATACAAAAGCATAACCAAATAGATGCCTGAATAGAGTTTGACCGGAATGCTGTGAGTGAAGTTTACAAAGACGATATTGGCAACCACAGGCAATAAAATGACGACTGCCAAAGTGGTCGTCCGCCTGAAAAAAAGCAGCATAGAACCGATAATCTGCGAAGCCGCAACAAATACCGTGTACGCATACGAATAGCCAAAAAAGCGCCAGGTAAGTTGTAAGCCTGAAAGATCACCCACAGGTGTGTCGAGTGTGCTGGGGAAGCTATTAAACTGCAGCTTAAAAACTTTCGCAAAGCCGTAAACTAAAAATATATAGGCGAGAAAGTAGCGTAAGATTACCTGCAACCAGTAAAGATATTTTTCCGTGTCGGCGGGTGGCATCTGTTTGCGCTGCCAGTACGTCGTCAAGATAAGCCCAACGACAACTGATACAACGCAGGCAAAGAGGTCCAAAGTTTCCAGTTCCAAGCTCAAAAATCGGGTGAATGGAAATGGCGAATTCGTTTCAAAAAGATAAATGCTGAGGCTTGCTAACACCGCACCAAAAAAAGTTAAAAGAATGGTTGCCTTTTTACTTTGCCGTTGCGTTGGCAAGATTTCTATTTCTTGCATCGTCAAAATCTCCTTTTGCAATACTCACGATACGCAGACTAAGAAATTTTTAGTTTTCTTGTTTCGACAACAACTTCAACGAACGCTTTAGCCTGAATTTTATTTGTGATATTCTCCTGCGTTCCATCAAAGATTGCAAACCGAGGAGTGCAGGATTTCGCATTTGCGTTGTTCGGTTTATTTGGAGGTTTTGCTTTGATCGTTCCGCTTAATGAATACGATTTTTTGAAACGCGCGCTGGTCGTTCATCGAGAGAAAGAAGCGATCGTCAGCGGGTCTTTGCGCTTGACTTATCAACAATTCGGCGAGCGCGTCAACCGTTGGGCGAATGTCATGCGCTCGCTCGGCGTTGAAAAAGGCGACCGCGTAGCCATATTGATGCCCAACAGTCACCGCATACTCGAAGCTTTCTTCGGGGCCTCGCTCCTTGGCGTTGTCTTGATGCCTTTGAATTTTCGTTTACTGTCGGACGATTTCCACTACATACTCAATCACGGCGGCGCGAAGGTTTTACTTATCGAAGAAGAACTCGCTTCTCTCATCGAACCGATTCGCGACAAACTCCCAACGATTGAGCATTTCTTAGCCGCAAACGACAGCAGTAAAGTTTCAACCAAAGGTTGGCAAGATTACGAAATGCTCCTTAGCGAGGCCTCAAACGAACCGCCTGCGCCCACAGAGATTGACGAAAACGAGCCTTCCGCCTTGCTCTACACCTCTGGCACCACTGGAAAACCGAAAGGCGTAATGCTGACGCATCGCAATTTATACATGAACGCCATGAATTCCATTGTTGAATTCGGCATACGCGACACGGACGTGTATTTGCACACCCTGGCGCAATTTCATTGCAACGGTTGGGGACTGCCTTACGCAGTCACAGGCATGGGCGCGACACACGTCATCATCAGGAAATTCGAGCCTGTTGAATTTTTCAAACTCGTTGTAGAAGAGCAAGTCACGTTCGCCTGTATGCCGCCGACGATGATTAACATGGCTTTGAATCATCCCCTGGATGAAAAGACCCTCGCCGCCTTGCCCAAAGATACGCGCATAGGCACCGCAGGATCTGCGCCACCTATGGCTTCGATTCAAGGCGCGCAGGAAAAATTCGGCTGGCGGGTAATTCAGATTTACGGACTCACGGAGACTTCGCCTTTCCTGACGGTCTCGAAAATCAAACCGACAATGAAAGATTTGTCCGCTGAAGAAAAACTCCGCGTGCAAACCAAAACCGGCTATCCGATGATTGGCGTTGACATTCGCGTCGTTGACGACGAAGGCAAAGATGTTGCGCCCGATAGCCTGGAGGTCGGCGAAGTCATCGCGCGCTCAAACGTAGTGATGAAAGGGTACTGGCAACAACCCGAGGCGACGGATGCAGTGATTGTTGATGGCTGGTTTCACACCGGCGACATGGCTTTACTAGACAGCGAAGGTTTCATCGAAGTGGTTGATCGTAAGAAAGACTTGATTATTTCGGGCGGTGAAAATGTCTCTTCGCTTGAAGTCGAAGGCTTACTGTACCAACATCCAGCGATACTGGAAGCGGCAATCATCGCCGCGCCTGACGAAAAATGGGGAGAAGTGCCCGCCGCTATCGTCGTCCTGAAACCCGGCTACCAGGCTACAGAAGCGGAGTTGATAGAGTTTTGCCGCGACAGATTAGCGCACTACAAATGCCCCAAGAAGATTGATTTTCTGGAAGTCTTGCCACGCACCGCTACAGGCAAGATTCAAAAGAACCTGTTGCGCGACAAATTCTGGTCAGGAAAAACAAAACGCGTGGGGTAGTGAACAGTGAACAGTGAATAGTGAATAGTGAATAGTGAATAGTGGACAGTGAACAGTGACGAAAATCTGTTTGCGGCTGCAAAACGGAAAACTCTATTTTTAATAATGTTAAGAACTAAAAGTGACTCTCCTCAGTTATTCACTATTCACTATTCACTATTCACTGTTTAAAAGTTAATCACCAGGCCCGCCGAAATCAGCGCGTTGTGCTGGCGGCTTCGCAACGCATTGATATTGAGCGGCGGAATCTCTGAATAAAAATCGCGCACTTCGCCGCGCAGGCTGAGTTTTGAAATCAGTTTCACATCCAACCCGCCGCCTATGTAAAACACGCCATCGGTTGTGGACTTCTGACTGGGATTGGGCTGCTCATTGATCGCTGTTGTGCTGGTGTTGAATCTTGAAATCCCTACGCCGGTCATTGCGAAAGGCGAATATTTCGCGCCCGGAATCAATTTCAATTTTAAACCGGTGGCGAAAAAAAGCGAGGAGTAGCTGCGCGGCGAAAGCGCGTTCGTGCTGGTGATTTTGGTGCGCGGCGTTCCTGCAAAGGGTAGTTCAACATAAAGCGCCGCAATTTTCGCATCAACCAAACGCCGTGCATAATTGATTTCATAGGTGAAGCCGGTCTTGAATTTCACAAAGCCGGGATTGGGCAAATTGAACCCTTTTTCGCCAATTTTCAAACCGCCGGAAGTAAAAGCGATTTCGTGTTTTTGCGCCAGTGCTGAGTTCGCGCCGAGAATCAGTATTGCAACCATCAGTAACAATCTTACTTTCATTTTTCTCCTTAGAACTTTTTATCTATCGCTCGCGAAAATCTAACTTCATCCCACGCATTATAAATTGAAGTTGAAGGTTATCGTGCCGACGACTTTTACAGCAACACCGCTCAGTAGTGTCGGAGTAAAACGCCATTGCCGCGCCGCTTGCTGCGCGCTATAAGATAACAGTTCATCACCGCATAATACCCGCGTTTGAATGACCTTTCCGGTTTCGTCCACCGTAACCTCAACGATGACCGATCCTGAAACGGCGGCGCGTTTTGCTTCCATCGGGTACACAGGCTCTACTCTATGAATAGCGCTGCCCGCCAGCACGCTGCCATTTTGCCTGACCACGTTTGCGCCGCCTCCTTCCGAGCTACGTAGGTCACGAGCGCGTTGTGCAAACTCTGCTGACTCTTTTTGTTGCTTGTTTAGACTCAAAGCGCAGGAACATTTTTGAGCTAAATCGGCAAGCTCCATTTTGCCGGCTCCTGAAACTTTTTCTCTCGCATCAAAAGCGCGTTGATAAAACGGCACAGCCTCTGCATATCTCCTCAGTCGCTGCTTCATTAGCCCCAAAGAGATCAACGATTGCGCGACCTCTTTGCTATTGTCACCAAATGCTTTTGCTTTGATGGCAAGCGCGCGCTGCATAAAGTCTTCTGCTTTTCCATAATCACGATTGGCAAACTTTAACCAGCCGAGATTCTCAAGAATGCCCAATAATTTGGGGCTTTCTGCGCCATAAGCTTTTGCGTAACTATCCAGCACGCGCTCAAATGACGACTCTGCATCACCAAATTTTCGCTTACCAATATAAATGGAAGCGAGGTTGGCGAGCGCGTCTCCAACCAAGGCGTGTTCTCGACCGAGCGCCTTTTCTCTCAGCTCAACAGCGCGTTTTGCCAAGGGCAGAGCTTCATCGAATTTGCCCTCTTTGTAGAATTTCACCACTTGCACGCTCAGAGTAGTGGCTTCGATGAGTTCAGGCGATTTTTCGTGCTTCTTCGAGTCCTCAGCTTGCGACGCGGCAGGGGTAGTTGGAGCAGTGGCGGTTAGAGAAAATAAAAGCCACAGCAGCAGCGCAACGGTCGGTTTCTTCATAAGAAATTCCTTGTCTTTTCTGTAAGCGAGAAGATTCAATACTCCAGTTTATCCCCGAACATCATGTCTTTGGCTTTGAAGCGCACATTGATGGCGACGACGCCTTTCAGTTCGGTGCGCAAGACAAATTCGCCACTTTCGGGGGTGAGGTAAGGCTTGCCATTGACCATACGCGGGAAGATGAATTTCGCGCCGAAGCCATCCTTACCGGGCTTTTGGTAATCCTCCAAATAGAGGCGCTCGCTGCCTTTGACCAGCAGATAGGTATCATTTTTCAATTCGGCGGCGGTTGCTGTGACGAGCGCGGCTTTCGCCCGTTGCAGTTTGTTTGTGGCGGTCGGCGCATCGCAATCTATCGAGACGACAATGTGGTCGGCAAATTCTGCCTCACTCAATCCTTTGAGTTGCGCGGCTGCCGATTCGCTCAATTTGTCTTTCTGCTGCAACTGAATTAAGCGGCTGAAAGCCTGTCGCACAGGCTTTGATGAAAAGAAGCGCACACGGAAGTTGACATTGACGACATCGCCTGAGCCTGAACCGCGTTGTTGTATACTGCCGCTCGTGTTAAACGTGCCGCTGGTGTCTGTGACGGTTTGCGTCTGTGACCAGGCGGAATTGCTCAAGACCTTCTGCGCCTCTTTTTCAGACCATTCGGTGTAAGGCTTCTTTTCCCATTGCGCCGACACGCTTCCCACAAAGGTCAGCAATACAACAAGGATTACGACTAATCTTTTACGATTTGCAGTTTCCATCATCAATTCCTCTTCGGTAAAATTTGCTCAGTAGTTTACGCCAGAAATCATTTCATCAAAAGCTCTGCTTGACGATCTGGCTAAACCTTCTAAGCTTGCGGCAAAAGTATGCTAAAAAGCTGTAGCTTTATGGTCAACGAAAGCTTTGCCTGTGTCTCACCTCAAGCCAACCAGTTGAGCGAACTCTTTGACTTTTGCCGCGCAAACTGCGCCACTGAAATCAGGCGGAACGCGTGAGGCGCTGCCTACATGAAAGGCACAAATGTCAGTTGATTTTTGCAGCCATTCGATGGCCCGCAAATCAACGCCTCCCCCGACAAGTATCGAAATTTCCGGTCTTGCCGCTTGTTCGCTCTTTGCCAGCAAGCTTACTTTTTCTGACCAATCTGCTGCGCCGCCGCTGGTCAGAATGCAATCAACCTGCGGATATTTTTTCAGCGTCGCGATGGCTTCCAAAGGATCTGTCAATTCTTCAAAGGCTCTGTGAAACGTGACGCGCAAATTCGCCGCGCAACGAAGAATACGCTCCAGCAAATCAATGTCTATTCGCCCGTTTCGCAAAAAGCCCAGCACCAGTCCGTCAACCTCAAGCCTGGCGATTTCGCTTGCCAGGCGGCAAAGCCTTTGGCGTTCCTCTTCGTCGTTGACCTCGAAAGATACGCTTTCGCGCAGCATCACGCGAAGAGGAAGTTTCGCAACTCCTGAAATTTCCCGCACCAGTTCAAGCGTCGGAGTCAGTCCCCCCAAATCGAAACGACGAATTACCTCAAGGCGAGTTGCGCCGCCAAGTTCGGCTTCCAAGGCATCGGCAACCGAGCAGGTGATGATTTCTAAAATCGGGGAATCATTTTTCATCATAGTGCTTTGCCAGGTAAAGGCTACAAGGTTTATCGCGCAACGCAAAAGATTCTGAAAGTTCGTAGCTGCTTCCTTTTTCGTGGTTTTCTTTTTCACAACTCGCGATTATCATCTGTGGCGCGTATCTTATACGCATAAATTTTATCTCACAATGAACAATGAATTACTAATCGTCAACGCCTCGCAACTCGTCACGCTCTCAGGTGCGGCGCGCGCGCGCACGGGTGCGGAGATGCGCCAACTCGCCATTATAGAAAACGGCGCACTGCTTGCGCGCGATGGCTTGATAGTGGCTACAGGAGCCACTCCTGAGGTGGCAAGTCAAGCCAGCCCAAGCTGCGAAATCATAGACGCGAACCATTGCGTGGTGATGCCTGGTTTTGTTGACGCGCACACTCACCCGGTTTTTGCAGGCACACGCGAAGACGAATACGAAATGCGCGCCTCAGGATTGACCTATCAAGAGATCGCCGCGCGAGGCGGCGGCATACGCGCAACCGTACGAAAGACCCGGGCTGCAAGCGAAGATGAATTATTCGAGATGGCTTTGCCGCGCATCAGTTGGTTGCTCGGACACGGCACCACGACCGTTGAAGCAAAGAGCGGCTACGGATTAAGCCTTGCCGACGAATTAAAAATCCTGCGCGTCATTCGCCGATTGAATGATGAAACGCCTCTCGAATTGGTCGCCACTTTTTTAGGGGCTCACGAAATTCCCGACGAATATCGCAACCCAGACGACGCGATGGCTTCGCGTGAAGCGTACATTCGTTTGCTGATGGATGAGATGTTGCCGCGCGTCGCAAGCGAAAAATTAGCCGAGTTTTGCGATGTCTTTTGCGAATCTCATGTTTTCAATGTAGAAGAATCGCGACGCATTTCGACGAAGGCAAAAAAGCTTGGCTTCGCCCTTCGTTTCCATGCAGACCAGTTGACCCAGAGCGGCGGGAGTTTGCTTGCGGCAGAACTCCAAGCCGCTACGGCAGACCACATCGAATGGATTGACGAAGCCGGCATAGAAGCTTTGCGTAGAGCACAGGTCACGGCTGTGTTATTGCCCGGCGCGGTTTTCAATTTGGGACTCGCACGCTACGCCCCTGCCAGAAAGTTGATTGAAGCGGGCGTCCGTGTTGTGCTTGCGACAGATTTCAATCCGGGAAGTTCGCCTACGCCTTCTATGCAGATGATTCTTTC
Source organism: Acidobacteriota bacterium (assembly GCA_031389065.1). Lineage (GTDB taxonomy): Bacteria > Acidobacteriota > Blastocatellia > UBA7656 > UBA7656 > JACQDB01. Next base: position 9,847 of record JANMSG010000638.1, read on the forward strand.
AATAGCCTGCACACAGATGAAGATGACGCCCGCGGAAGCCCTCACAGCGGCGACGATCAACGCGGCTTACAGTCTAAATCGCGGTTCGAGAATCGGGTCACTTGAACGCGGCAAGCAAGCCGACCTGGTGATTTACGATGTGCAAGATTACCGACAAATTCCTTATCTTTTCGGCATCAATCATGCGACGTTGGTAATCAAAAAAGGTCGTGTTGTCATTGATCGTAGCGCGGGCGATTTCGACGTAAAATGAAAATTGCTATGTACAACCGGCGATGTTATACTGCGCGCCACTTCATAATCAGTAGCAAGGAAAAATTGATAAAAATATTCCTGCTGCAATTTTGATAAACCCCCAAAATTTACCAGGAGGAACGAGTATGTCATATCCACAAGGCGGAGGCGGAGGTTATCCACAAGGCGGAGGCTATCCGCCACCGGGAGGTTATCAACCGGGCGGAGGTTTCCCGCCACCGCAACAGTACGGCGGATACGGCGCACCGCCGCCAATGCAGTATGCCGATATAGGGAAAAGGTTTGTCGCGGCACTGCTCGACGGATTGATTGTGTTTGTAGGAATGCTACCCGGTTGGATATTGATTATTTTAGGCGGCATAACGGCAGCTACTAATACGGACTCACGCGGGCAAGTCACAGGTGATGCGGCTGGCGCGTTTGTTGGTTTAGTCTTGCTTGGATATTTGCTGCTCTTTGTCGGATGGGGTGCCGTATGGCTATACAACTGCTATTTGCTTGGTCGTGATGGCGCGTCACTTGGCAAACGCTGGATGAAGATTAAAGTGTTAGACCCGCAAGGGCAGCCTCTAGGGTTCGGCAAAGCCTTCTTGCGCGAATTGGTTAAAGGAGCACTCGGCGGCTTATGTGCGATTCTTTACTTCTCACCCCTATGGGATCAGCAGAAACAAGGTCTGTGGGACAAAGTTTTTCAGACACACGTCTATAACGCATAATCCATAGCCTTTCAGAAAACTTACAATCGGAGATGAACGCAGAGAAGCGCTGATCAATTGCAGGGCTTTCTGCGTTCATTTTGCGTTACCTGTCAGGCGCCCAATCTGCAATGCAACAACTACCCACTCAACAACAGAGTGACGCGAAAGTGAAAAGAAAGGCACGGCTACTGCTAATCCTGACAAGCGTAATCTTTGGATTGCTGCTCGTTCCGGGCTTTGGCGCAATGATGATTTCCCCGATGGTCTTAGACGCGCCCGATTCGGAAAAGAATCCCAAATTAATCGTCTTTACCGTAGCTCTTGTGAGTTATCCGATTTTCGCCATCCTTTCCATCATCGGCTCTTGGATTCTCTACGCGATGAAGTTTTACAAAGCCGCCTTGCCAATCAGCTTGTTACCACTGCTTCCTCTCCTTGTCGCTTTCGTCTGCTTCCTCCTGCTCGAAACATAAATCTCACGCGACGGTTTATTGGTAGCGTGTGCCTTATTCAGAGAGCTTGATGCCGCTGGTTCTGCGAGCTTTTTCAGAGTTTTAAAAATCCTTAGCTCCAGAGGAGCGACAAGAGAATTGGAAATCTTTTCTGCTATTGATAGGTCGCCTCTACGAGGCTAAACTTTCGCACATCGATTGATGCAAACTCTTCGTTACACACTGGCTTTTGAGACAATGCGAATCGCGTAAATATCGCTGCCAAACTTTGACAGCGTGTCGAGCGATTTTCCATCTCCCAAAGGGTCTTTGATCAAGTATTCCTGACCGGACTTGCCGACGATGAGAACCCAGTGCGTGATGATTCGATTGAGAAAGACTTTCGCAATGACCGGTTGCTTTGCTTGTAACGCCTTGTCAATTGCCTCATGCGTCAGTTTTTCAGGAATCTCAATGCGGATTTTCTTATCAGTCAACTCGGCTATCTTATTCCATTTCAGCCAGCCTTGTTCGGTGTAGCCTCCTCTGGCTTTTAGCTTTTCATTGAGTTGATTGGGCATCAGTTCTATCCCATGATGCGCCAAAGCCATGCTGACAGAGCAAATCGTGCAACCAACGGCGCGCAAAGTCTCTCGGCTGCCGCCGATTTCATCCGTTGCCCATCGCGAATCAGTTTGCAGAAAAAACGGCGTTTCCGAAAGATGGAATCGTCCTTCGGATGCTCCTCCGATGGCAGAAATAGATTGGATCTGCTGGGGTTTGCGCTGAAACCAGAACAGCGTCACTGCAAAGAGAAAGACAAGACTCAGGGAGAGTGCTAAGAGAATATATTTTTTGCGCGAAGTTGTCATAAGCCAATAATCAATTCTCCGGTTCGGCTGATGTGATGATCGCCAAACAGAACCGCTTTTAAGCACCTAAGCAAAAGTTTTTGGGTAGATCAATATAGTAAAACTCGTGGCTGCCATTGGCTTTGCCTTTTGCCTTTTGCCTTACTGCTTAGTGCTTGTGCGGGTGTGGATGCTTTTCGTAATGCTGCCTGAGCAAATCCTTGCCGTAATCGTTGCCGTTCGGAGTTCGCGTGACGGTGTGGATGTGCTCTCGATTCACCGCGCGCGGGTCTTTGGCAAGGTGGCGCAGATTCGCTGGCGTTTGATGATCGAATTCAACAAGAATGACGGGGCTTTGAATGCGGTAATAAAAAACGCTCGTTGGTTCCGTGCCGCCGACCCACGCGAAGTAGGTCTGATCAAGGTGTCGTCGTACATCATCCATCTTAACTTTCGCGTGAGCGTCCCGCATATTCCTGACGTATTCGCCGATCAGTTCAAGCAACTGCTCTTTCTGCTTTGCCGAAAACTCCGAAGCGCGAACCCCTGCGTAATCCAAAACGATATTGTCCTTGTAGGCTTCGCTGACGTTGTTGTTGGCGGTTTTGGAAACTTGAATAATTGCCTTCTGACGTTGCGCTTCGGTGAGCGCATGAATCATCACTAGCCCCTTGCTCTGTTCATCTTGCAAAATGGTTGTGCCTTTGAACTTGCCAGCGTGAGCCGTCACCGGCTCTGAACCGAAGAAAGCCGGTGTCATCACCACCTGATCGCCCATCACAAAGTAATTGATGATGGCGTGATGCCCGTCAAGCTGCCACCCCCAAGGTTCTTTCGTTGAAGGCGTGCCCATCATCGTGATGTTGTAGAGCCATTCGCCATACTGCACAAAATCGTTATTATTCAACTCGCCCAACGTATGGTTGAGCCGCATGATGTCACGTGTCAGCTGTAAGCCTTTGGCGCTGAGCGAAGCGCGCAATAAGCCTATGGCTGCTTCGCGTTGGGCGTCGGTCATCTCTTTGAAACTGACACCCTGACGGACATAGAAATGCTGGTTCATCCACTTGCGCCATTCCGAGTCGTCAACCGCGAACATGGTCTTGGCGCGTTGCTCTGAAGCAAGCGTTGCGAGAAAAGCATCTGCGGCTTTGCGCACAGGGTCTGTTGAGACACCTGTTGAGCGAACCGGGAAGAGATTCGCAATGATCGTTCCATTTGTTGTGACGCCCTTGAACGGCTCCGCCAACCCTCTGGCTTCAGCGTCTTTTGATCTGCGTAGAAACTGCTCCGCGAGATCGCCTGGCGACTGCTGCGGCGGCGATTGTGATTGGATTCCTGCTCCAAAGATGCTGATGAACAGGAAGAAACATGGCAGCGGAATGAATAACGCTTTGATAATTTGTTTTGATGGTTTGATTGAATCTGACATTTCTTTCTCGCCTCCTTGGAGTCCTTTTCTACGCTTGCGATTGACACAAGCAAGGCAATACAACGGGATGGAACGCGGCAACTATAGCACTGATTCAAAATCGTGTCAGCTATCGTTTCAAGCTTTGGGTGAGCAGCGGAAAACTGCAAAGAAGGGATAATGAGACTGCCGCTCGTCTTCGCCCTTTTTCATCATGCACTGTTATCGCTTGTCCCAAGTCAGGCTCGGTCCATCAAGCAACAGCGATAGGTGATTGAGAATGTTGCGTCCAAGAATGCCTATGTCTTGGTTGATTATCAGAAACTTTCCCTTGAAAGTCTTTTTCAGAAATATCAAATCAAGTTCTACAACTTGCGCAATGCTTTTGTGACCATCGAATCCCATCAACTCATAACTTTCATCAGAGGCGACAACTATACCGAGAAGACTGATATAAATTTGTGGAATAAGCGTCGTATCCGCGCCAGAGTCTATTTGCATAGGCACATCAGACAAGATTGTGCCGCTATTTCTATCGCGCAGAGTTACATTGGCTAGAGGTGCTGGCGGAGTAAATCTATCGTCATACACCGGCATCGTTGGTTTCCTCTATAACTTCCATTTTGAAGTCCGCTGCTTGTTCAGGATGCACTAATCTTGGACTGCGGATGTGAGTGGCTGAAGGCATTGGAAGATCAGGAATAATAACATACA
>JANMSG010000702.1:0-17432 GCA_031389065.1 Acidobacteriota bacterium
AAGTTTCTGATAAATTGAAGGCTCTTGCTCAACAGGACGCCGAAAGCAAGAAAGCGAATCCGCAATAGACTCGCTTCTCTCAAAGCCAAAGCACAGTTCAGAGTTGCGCCTCTAGGCGCGAGTTTTTCAAAATCATCACGCCGAAAGGCGCAACTCTGAACTCTGTTTTGGCTTTGAGAGAAGCGAATCTATTGCGGATTCGCTTTCTTGCTTTCGGCGTCCTGTTGAGCAAGAGTCTTCAATTTATCAGAAACTTTTTCCACGGCTGCGCGCTCAGGCGCTTGTTTGAGAAATTGATGCCACTCGGCGATGGCTTCTTTATATTGCTGCTCCATTTCGTAAACAAGCGCCAGACTGCGATGACATTCTGGGCACGAACCATTCGCTAATTTCAGCGCCCGCAGAATTAATCGTTTCGCCTTTTGCCGCTCGCCTGCCTCTGCTGCTTTGCTGCTGCGACTGAGATACTTGTGAATCAATGGCTCTTTCAATGATGAGTTCTGCTGCGCTTTTCTGAAAGCCAATTTCGCCTCGCGGGAGTAGGGATTTAGCTCCATAGCCAATTCCGCCTCGCGTGAGGCTTCGTCATATAGACCTTCAGCCATCAAGGATTGCGCCATCAGCCATCTTGCGTTGGCAAAGTATGGATCTAACTGCACAGCCTCTTGCGCCGAGGATTTCAAATCCGCCACGTTGCCCGACAACCAACCGATATACGCAAGCAATAAATAATTTGAATCGGGGGTAAACGTGTACGTCAGCGATTTGCTGGCATGAAGTTTTGCCAATGCCAATACGGTTGCTCTTGCGTCATTGCCATTACTATTATTTTCCGTAGGTGCGGGCAAGCGTTCAGCGTATCGAACCAGAGCCTGAGCAAATAGAAAATCATAATTGCCTGTTGGCTCGGCGGCATTGGTCGCTCGCTTGCCATCGTTGATCACGCCTTCCATATTTCCCGAATCTGCGAAAGCAAACGCCCTTTTCACATTCCTGTCGGCTCGCAAAAGAGAGAAGGAATACCATAACGCCGTCGCGACAAAGACAATGCCGATTACAACCGAGATCCACGCCCGTATAGGCATCTTGCCTGGCAATTGCATGACCATTTGTTCCTCATCAGAGCTTGTCACTTTTCGATTCTCTTCCCCCTCACTGCGCGAACCCGTTGCGAGGGAAACAATCTGCGCCAGGGCGGCAAAAGCATAAAAGTAGAGACCTGTAGAGAGTTGGTCAAAGATGAAAAAATTGTGAGCAATGACTGCTACGAACGATGCAAAAAGCCCCGAAATCATTACTTTCTCCGATAGGCTGTTGGTGCGGCGGCGAGCCGCAAATAAGAGCCTGAAAGTGGAAGCGATGACGGCTGTATAAAAAAACAATCCACACAGTCCATATGAGATGGCCGCATCGAGAAATGAATTGTGGGAACTCTCGTTGTTGGTTTGCGGGGCAAGTTGTGCCAGCTCTTTGGACTTGTATTCGAGAAAGGCTTTGCGAAAACCTTCCGAACCACTTCCTGTGAGCGCGTAGGTCGGAACCATTTTGATAGCGTCTCGCCAGAGGAGGGTTCGCCCAGAGCCTGTGAACCCATCTTCGACAAATGATTTGGCGCGCCGCGAGATGCTACTTGATGTCGGGCTTGAGATCAGCAACCAGCCGGAGAGTAGGACAATGATTACGGCAATCAGGGCTCCCATTGCAAAATGATTGCGACTGACTTGCGCGAACTTTTTTGCCGCGCTTTTGAATTCAAAGATCGAAAAAACCAATAAGCCGAAGAGCAGACCGAGCCAGGCGCCTCGCGTCCCGCTACAGATGATCGCAAAAATGATGAGCACGGAGGCAAACATAGCAATGCGACGCGAGCGCCCGCTTGAGGTAATGGCAAGCGCAGGAGCCACGAACGCCGTGTAGAGCAGAAAGTTGCCAAGATAATCAGCGTGTCCGAGTGTGCTGCACACACGAACCAGATTCCCCGTTGCGGATTTGAATGTGTAGAGGCCGGATTGCACAAAAGGCTCTATCCCGAAAAACTGCGCCACTGCATAAACCGAAATCAGTAAAGCCGTGATTAACATAGCCCACAGCATCATTTCCAGACGCGCCCAGGATTTTCCTGCTCCTGCAATCAAACCAACGAAGCAGATGAAAAAGCAGAGGTGGGTTATCAATCCCATCTGATTCTCAAAGCTGCCGAACAGCGAATTCAATGGCGCAACACCAAAGGCTGTAGAGATGGTTATGCAAATGAGGTATAGCGAAACCAAAACCGTCTGGTTGTTTTTTAATAAACCGAGAGAGCCATAACCCGGGCGTGAATCTATCGCCTGCAAAAACAGCATCGCGAAAACAGCGGAAGCGCCGATGAGCAGCACTGCAAATCTTGGCAAAGTGTAGAAGCGATAGACAGTCGTTGAAAATGTCAGCGGTACCAGAACCAATAACATTGTGGAAAGTATGGCAAGGATTGCAGACGAATTATTGTACAACGGATTCCGCCTGTTTCCCTCTGCTGCAATAGGAACTTTCATAACTTTCAGGTAAGGCTTACAGCTAGCTGGTACGAAACTTTTTTTCAGAAGGGGATTCTATCGGTTAGAAAAACATTGCACAATAATAGCCTTACGGAATTTGAACAACCTGACAATTTTGCGAGTTGGAGCGGGGCAGGTGTTTTTCACAGCGTTTCAGTGATCCTGAAAGAGAAAGCCGTTCGCTTGTCTAAAAAAATCCCTTCGGGCTGCACTCTGCACCCCTCCCTTCGACGTTTATTACTATGTATGATTTTTCATTCCGGCGCGTTGTTATGCGATTCGATTCAACAGACGCTTGTGCCTCTGTTACAATTCTCTCTTGCAAATAATCAAAGGGAGAAATCCATGAGCAAAGCAAACGGGGCTACCGCAGCAGGCACGAGACGTTATGCCGAACGTCTCAGTGCAATCACTGCGCAAGGACATTTTCGCAATCAACAAGGGCTTTGTCTGTCTTCTATAGGACTGGGCACATATCTAGGTCATTGGGACGATACGACAGACAAGCTCTATCAAGAATCTATCAAACGCGCCGTTGAACTCGGATGCAACGTCATTGATTCGGCGATCAACTATCGCTTTCAACGCAGCGAGCGCAGCATAGGCGCAGCGCTGAAGCAACTCTTTGAAGCGGGCAAAACGAAACGCGATGAAATCGTCGTCGCAACCAAAGGTGGTTACTTCCCTTTCGATAACCAACCTCCCGCAGACGCTCGCAGTTGGATTATGGACAACCTCATTAACACAGGCGCGGCGGCTCTCGAAGACATCGTTGACGGCAGTCATTGTATGTCGCCAAGTTATCTTGAAAATCAACTTGCACAAAGCTTGAAAAATCTTGGACTCGACACCATAGATATTTACTACATACACAATCCCGAAGCGCAGCTTGATAAGCTTTCGCGCAGCGATTTTTTGAATCGTATTCGCGCCGCTTTCACCTTTCTTGAAAGCGCGGTTGCCGATGGCAAGATTCAATTTTACGGCGCAGCAACCTGGAACGGCTTTCGCCAGCCGCTCAATGCCAAAGGCTACCTTTCGCTTGCAGAACTGGTTGAAGTGGCGGAAGATGTGGCAGGCGAAGAGCATCATTTTCGAGTCATTCAACTGCCGCACAATCTGGCGATGCCTGAAGCCTTGACGTTGGACAATCAAGAGGTCAAAGGCGAGAAAGCGCCGCCTCTGATGGCTGCTGAAAAGTTAGGAATAACGGTTATGTGCAGCGCCTCTATTTTGCAATCGCAACTTTCACAAGGCTTGCCGCCCTTTGTTGCAGAGACTTTCGCAAACCTCAAAACCGACGCGCAACGGGCGATTCAATTTGTGCGCTCAACCCCTTGTGTGACGACTGCACTGGTCGGCATGAGCCAGCGTTCGCATGTGGAAGAAAATATGATGGTAGCGCAAACTACGCCCGCTACTGTTGAAGAATTTATGAGTCTATTTAGTCAGTAGTCCTTAGTCCTTTGTCCCTTGCTCTTTGTCATTAGGTAGTAATGATGACTCGAATCAAAACCAAGGACTAAGGACAACTGGCTAAGGACTACTGGAAAAGATGAAACGCTTTCATCTAAAATGCGTTCAATAGATTATGCAAGAAAAGCTCGACAAAGAGATTTTCACCTTGATGCGACAGGAGTCACTCATCGCAAGGTTGACTCGCGAATTGCGTGATTTACCAGGCGAGATGAGCAGCAGTCCGACATCTTACCTGCGCGCCGCTTTCTTGCCTGATGGGATTAACAGTTGGCTGCCGTTGAGTCTTGCTAATAATTTCGCAGGTGAAGTTGCGAGTTTTTTCAGGAACCCGATTCAATTCATCAAAGGCGTACTGTCGCCTGATGCGATTTCGTTGGGCTACATCTATGAACCTGCTTATGCTTCCGCAATTGGTTTCACCTCGTATGTTTTTTCGGCTGAGAAGAAGTATATAAAACGCAGTCCCCTGCTCATCTCGCTGCTCTCTTTTTCTGCGGTTTTTCATGCCGTGTTTATCACCTATCTTCTCTACATCGCTATCGTCGCACCGTACGCAAATCTGCGCGTTGTCAACAAACCATATCGTCAGTATGAAGACAAGCTGGTTGCGGTGTTACCTTCGGCTTTGAAGTTGCCAAGTAAGTCACTCGAAAATACCATGTCGCTTGAAGAGATTCGCGCCCGTGACCGCAAACGCCGCGAAGAAGATGAACGAAAGCGGCGCGAAACTGAAGAACGCAAACGCAAAGAAGCAGAGAAATCCGCCCAGGCAAAGGCTGACCAGGAAGCGAAAGACAAAGCCGCCGCCGAACAGGCACAAGCTGGTGAGCAAAAAACCGATGCCCAAAAGACCGATGAAAAACCAAAGTTTGGCGAGATTAACGAAGCGCCTATCAAAGATATTCTGGGCAAAGTCTACGCGATGTATCAGATAGGTTTTGCCAAGGTTGATGTAACGAATATGACGATGGCTGCCAGTTTTAAGATAGAAAAAGACGGCTCCATCACCAACATCAATGTCTATAAATCATCAGGTGATAAATTCATTGATACACAGGCGAAGGCTGTGTTGCATAATCTCGGCGAATCTCACGCGCTTACGCCGCTGTCTATTCTAACGTCAAATTCCATTCAGCTTGAACTGACAGAGAAAAATTCGCGCCTGTCCATCATAGGCTTTGCCCCAACTCCCAAAGATGCGGAGAACATAGCAAAATTGCTGAACCTTCTGTTTTGGGGTATGAAGATGAAAGGAAGCAGCAGCCCGGATGTCGCAGAGTTGATGTCTATGATGAAAGTGACATACAGCGGGAATCGTGTCATAGCCAATTTAAGCGTCTCACGCGAACGCGCCAGCCAGATGATGAAGAATAAATTCAGCGGCACTCAATAATGACCTCAACGAGTTAGCAGATCACCAACTCTTCCGACCTTTCAAGGATTCAATCGCCAGATTGTGAAATTCAAGAACGCTGCAAAACTTACCCATAGCAAATAAGGAATCAGCAACGCCGCTGCGGTTTTTGAAACCGATGAGAAAGTGACGATTGTCGCCACGATGGCAAGCCATAATAAAATGATTTCTAAAAACGCCCAGCCCATTTGATGAGCACCGAAAAAGATGAATGACCATGCCAGATTTAAAATCAGTTGCACCGCAAAAAAAATCATTGCTGTGCGACCTGCTTGCCACCCTGCGCCTTTCCACACCAGCCATCCGGCGACAGCCATCATCGCGTAAAGCGAAGTCCAAACCGGACCGAATAACCAGTTCGGCGGATTCCACGAAGGCTTGTTCAAGGTTGCATACCACGTAGGTATATTCGGAGTTGTCGCCAAAGACCCAAGCCCTGCCACAGCGAAACAGAGTACGAAAAAAATAAGTAAGCTCAACACGTTACTCCTCTTCATAGCAGACCTATCTGCAAATCATTTGCCAAGCGCATTAACTTTTTGAATGTACGCTTTCACATCAAATTTTCTAGCCATTCCTGCGGCAGACATATAACGAATCAAGCCGAACACGGCGCGGCGCGGCGCCCAGGGGCGGTCATGCTTTCCGCCTATCGCCCAAGCCACGCCCGTGTAACCATTCGGGTCACGCCCATCCAGCTCGTATTTATCATTGAATCGCACGGCGATGTCGAACGCTTCTTCGGGCGCTCTTGTCCACTCTAAAATTTTCTTTGCCCAGTACATACGCAAATAGCCATGCATTTTTCCCGTTACCATCATTTCAATTTGCGCAGCGTTCCATAATTCATCGGCTGTTGCCGCCGATTCCAGTTGTGCCTCGGTGTAAAGATGCGGGCGTTCGTCCTTTGCCTGCTCGGCTAAGGTTTTCAGAGCCCAATTGGGTGAACCCTGCAAACGGTCATAACTGGGATTGCGAGCAACGTAATTCATCGCCAACTCGCGTCGCACAATCAGTTCTTCAAGATAAGCATCGCGAGCTTCCTGCGGCGCGTCCGCATTTTTTACCGCAAGCGCAATCGTCAAAGGACTGAGGTGTCCGAAGTGCAAGTAAGCTGACAGCGAACTTGTGCCGTCAACTTCAGGCAAATTGCGGTCTGTGTGGTACGAAGCAAGCCTCTTTTTAATGAATGCACGCAATCGTTTCATCGCTTCTGCGGTTCCGCCTTTGAAATACGCGACCGGTTGAACGCTTCTATCAAAGGCAAGGGTTGCCAGTATTTTCTGCTTGTCAATGGGCACGCTCATTGGCTTGCGTGGGAATGGATAACGGGCTCGCGGTTTACTCAAAGGTTGCAGAAAAACATCCAGTAAACGATGAATTTTCGGGCGGATGGTTCGCGCCGCATACTCTTCTTTCTCGAACAATTTCACAGGCACAACGACATCCGCATCAACTGTCCAGAAAGGCACGCGAAGTTTTTCAGCCGCGCTTTTTCGCCACGATTCAGGCTCGCGCATAGGGTTTTCATCGCCAATCACCAGGCAGGCTTTCACCTCTTCGCAAAACGCTATCAGATTGTTTTTCGGATGTGGACGAAAGATAAACGCCGCCCCGCGCTCTTCAATTTTTTGCGCCGTCTCTTGTAATCCTTCAAGGAGAAAAGCGTAGTGGCGCAGATTCGCGTTTGGATAGTTCGGATGCAGTCCGAAGAAAACGGCAAGAGGTTTCTGCAATTCATTGGCGGCTTGAATTGCTACATTGAGGGCAGGGTTATCTATGCTGCGTTGTGCGCGCTGCATCCAGTAAACCACGCACAGACCTTCTGCGCAGGGCTCCCCATTGCGCCGAATCGTGACGCGAGGATTGGTTTTCAAACCATCAAGAAGATTCATGAAGTCGTGCTCCCGATAGGTGTTTGAGCACTTGCGTCGGGCGTCGCGCGCTTGCCTTGCGCTTGCGTAATTTTGTCGAGTTCGGGATTGTCGGGTGTGAGCAATCGCGCTGCCATTTCTTTGCGATAATCAAAGATGATTTTCAAAGCGCGTTTCACAAAAAGCGCCTGCGTGAGCCTGCCAAAGATGCCGTAAGGAAGGCGATATAAGACTCTGTCGCGCATCAAAGTTTGGTTCGGCGCAAGCTCTTCAAACGTGTGCGTGTGATGCCAGAGGTTGTAAGGTCCGGCAAGTTGCGTATCAACGAAAGAGTCTTCAGGCGACCATCTCTCAATCAACGTTTGCCAGTAAAAAGGTATACCGAAAAGTGACAAACGATAATCAAGCAAGGTTCCCTCTTTCATTTCAATCTGCGGTTTGGTCAAAACTCGAAAATGCAAAAACGGTGGCGTTATCGCCTCCAGGTTCAACGCGTCGCCAAAGAAAGCAAACGTCTGACTTCTCGACAAAGGAATGATCTGTTCACGTTCCAGAATGTAGGTACGCATAAAAAACTTCAGTGAATAGTGAACAGTGAACAGTGAATAGTGAAAAACGAATAGTGAATAATAACGAGAACCGTTTCGAGTTTTCAGCAATTGGTTACGCCAACAATCTTATGACGATGAACTTTCTTTTCACTATTCACTGTTCGTTATTCACTATTCACTATATTTTCCAGCGCTGGCGTCAGGCTTGGATACTTAAAATTATAGCCTGCCGCGAGCGCTACTTTCGGCAGAGCCCGTTGGCTTGCCAGCAAGACAACCGCCATTTCGCCAAACAGCAACTGCAAAGCGAACGCTGGAACAGGCAGAAATGCAGGGCGATGTAAAACGTTTCCAAGCTGTTTGGTGAACTCCGCATTGGTTACGATTTCAGGAGCCGTTCCATTGATCGGCTCGTTAAGTGTCGGCGTGTTGAGCGCGAATTTGAATAAGCCAACAATATCGTCGAGATGAATCCAGGGGAACCATTGACGACCATTACCAAGCGGTCCCCCTGCACCCAACTTAAAAGGTGGCAAAATCTTTTTCAGCGCACCGCCGTCTTTGGCAAAGACAACGCCGGTTCGCACTTCAACAACTCGAATACCAAACTCTCTGGCGTGATGGGCTTCAGCTTCCCACGCTTTACAAACATCGGCAAGAAACCCTGTGCCTTGAGGTGAATGCTCATCGAGTTCTTCGTCCGCACGGTCACCATAAAAACCCACCGCCGAGCCGCAAACAAAAACGCCGGGTTTTGTGGCGGCAGCGCGCATTGCTTCAACTAAACTTCTGGTACTTATAATACGCGAATCGCGTATGCGCTTTTTGCGTTCATCGGTCCAACGCCCTTCGGCTACAGGCTCGCCCGCCAGATGCACAACTGCGTCAACGCCTTGCAAATATTCTTGCGGCAGTCTGGATAGACCGTCCCACTTGAGCAATTCGTCGACAGCCAAATTAGCTGATTTTTCAGATGAACGTGACAAACCGACGATTGTGTGATTTTCGCTCTTTAGTTTTTGACATAACGCTCTGCCAATCAATCCTGTCACACCCGTCATCAATATTTTCATCTTCTTCCCCTCTTGAACTTATTAGGACTGTGTCAAAACTCTTTATCCAAACTACAGGATAAAGGAAGAACACTTCACTTTAGGTCTAATTGTTTGAAACCGCGCCGTCAAGTAAGGATTCAAAATCACTTTGATGTTCGGTTGGCGTAATAAAGAAATAGATCTGCAAGGTCAGTTTTAAATAAAAAAAGAGCCATCAATGTATTCACCGATGGCTCAAGTTCACCCTAAGAGGAGTTGACTATGCATTAAAAAAATTCGCTCGCACGCAAAGACTAGAAACTAAAAATCTTATATAGCTGAGCGCCTACCGCCGATCACTTGGATCAGGAAAATCACCAATGCCACGACCAGCAAAAGGTGAATCAAGTTGCCACCCACACTGCCTACCAAACCAAGCAGCCATAAAACTAAAATCACTGTTAAAATCGTCCACAACATTTCGGTTATCTCCTTTTATTAAAAATCTGTTCCGCTATCTGTAGCTTTGGCAAAAACCGTGCCGTTACCTAATAAGCAGATAACCAGGCCCAAATAAGCAAATCGGGCTGATCGGAGCCGCTGTTTTAGCGTTGTATGTGTCAATGATGTACGAATTTTATTCTTGAGTGTACGAATTTGCTAAAGGCAATATGAAAGTGAGACAGTAACAAAAGAGAGGCTCGCAACCATAATCCAAGCCTCTCATGAAAGCTTGCTTTGCCGGATTCATCTTGTGAAAACTCTGGTTGCATATGGACTGCGAATAACAGTAGTGTCCTAATCTAAAGGTGCTGTTTGGTAGAACGCTTCGCGGGCGTAAGCATATAGCCACGGGTGTCAGCCCGTGGACCGAGGCGCGGTAAAGTTAACTAGCCCGCGAAGCGGGCGATAGTACATGAATCTATCGCCCGCTTCGCGGGCTAGGAGGTGACAATGGCTAGTCTACCCTGGGCTGTATGCTTTCACCCGCTTCGCGGGTTCTCACAAAACACCACAACGTTAGGACACTGCCCGAATAACTGTTGCCGTGTATCTCTTTTCAAAATAGTATGTGAGCAGCGCCCTCGCAAAGTCAGTTTATCCAACAAGGAAATTTCTAATGAAAAGATTTATCTTACTTGCGACTGCCGCTTTGGTATTATCTGGTTGTAGCCTGGTCAATTCGCAAAGCGACAACACGAGCAATTTACGAAGCGACAGCAAGACGGAGCAAGTTCCGCAAGTCATAGCCGCAAACGAGTCAGCGGCGATAGCCAGATTGCTCTCCATCGTCACTGCCCAGATGACTTTGCAGTTTGAAGGCGACGGCAAATACGCGACGCTTGATGAGTTGGTTGCAAAAGGCGCGATGAGCAATGCCTCGCAAGGCAAGCTGACGGGCTATCGCTTTGATGTCAAGGTCAAGCCCGGCGGTTTTGAGGCTACAGCGGTGCCTGAAAAATTCGGCATTACCGGTAAACGCTCTTTTTATGTTGACGAATCTCGCATCATGCACGCCGCAGACAAAGGCGGCTCGCCCGCCAACGCCTCCGACCCGACAGTTCAGTGAATAGTGAACAGTGAATAGTGAATAGTGCAAGAAATCCTGTCCTTGTGGAACTGGTTAGGATGACTAATCACTGAAAAGCCGTAATCATTCCTGTCACTATTCACTATTCACTATTCACTGTTCACTATTCACTATTCACTATTCACTATTCACTATTCACTATTCACTATTCACTATTCACTGTTCACTATTCACTGTTCACTGTTCACTGTTCACTATTCACTGCTTACTGGCTACTAAAAACTTCCTCTGCTATATTTCCCCGGCAGTAATACGCCTGAGGGTTTCGCCCTGACAACTCATCGCTGGCAACAGAGAGGGTGTGATTGATGATCGTTAAGATAATCTTTGTTTTCATCGCCTATCTGATTGGCGCAATACCGTTCGGTTATCTGTTTGTCAAATTCGTCTTCACCAGCGGCGAGGATATTCGCGAAGTAGGTTCAGGCGGCATAGGGGCAACCAATGTCACGCGCCGCGCCGGAAAGGCTGCAGGACTTTTGACCTATGTCTTCGATGTCGCAAAAGGCGTCGCAGCCGTGATGCTAATGCGCCAGGTTGCTAACGATGATTATTTCTGGATAGGCGCAGCAGCCATCGCCGCAATCGTCGGCCACATCTTCCCTGTCTTTCTGAAATTTCGCGGCGGCAAAGGTGTAGCCGTAGGCGTTGGGATATATCTTGCGATTGCGCCGCTTTCGGTTCTGTCAACACTTGTACTATGGGTTTTGATTGTCTATTTGTCGCGCTACGTGTCGCTCGGTTCCATTCTGGCGACTGCCGCAGTGCCCTTGTGGACATTGCTCTATTACGGATGGTTGATGCCGCATCCTCATTTATTCGCGCTCATCTTGATAGGCATTATAGGTTGCGCCCTGATTGTCGCAAAGCATCACGAAAACATCGCCCGCCTGATGAAAGGCACAGAGAATAAAATCGGTCAACGCATAGCCAGCAGCTAGACGGCGCAATGAAAAGGACTGAGGACTGAGGACTGAGTGCATCTTAAAGTGATAGAGTAGGAACCAGGTAATGATGAACAGGAGATTTCAAATATTACTTTTTATGGTTCATCGTTTCGCCTTCACACTTCTAAATACTCAGTCCTCAGTCCTCAGTCCTCAGTCTTAAAATCTTATGCTGAATCCAGATAAAAAGAGAATCGCCGTCATCGGCGCGGGCAGTTGGGGAACCGCGCTTGCCATGGTTGCGGCGCGCAATCAACACGATGTGCGATTGTGGGCACGCGAAACGGAAGTCGCCACCAGCATACAAACCGTTCATAAAAACCCTTTCTATCTTTCCGATGTAACGCTTCCCGAAAATATTCGCGCCACCACTTCGCTCGAAGAGGCGCTCGAAAGCACGCACTTCGTCATCATCGTTGTGCCTTCCCATGCCATGCGCGAAGTGGTCACACAGATGCGCCATTCTCTGCGCCCAGAGACGGTGATTGTCTCCGCTACAAAAGGCGTAGAAAACGATTCGTTGATGCGTATGTCGGAAGTCATCGCAGACGTGATGCGCGAAAAATTTGTGCCGCGCATTGCGGTGCTTTCGGGACCCAGCTTTGCCCGCGAAGTTGCCAAGGGAGACCCTACTGCCGTAGCCGTTGCCAGCAAAGATGCTCATTGCATTGCAGAGGCGCAACGCGAATTGAGTTTGAATGTCTTTCGCATCTACACCAATGATGACGTCGCAGGTGTTGAGATCGGCGGCGCTGTCAAAAACGTTGTGGCCATCGGCGCGGGCGTCGTACGCGGGCTAGGGCTTGGCACCAACACCGTTGCGGCGATCATCACGCGAGGGCTTGCGGAAGTCACGCGCCTGGGACTGGCGCTCGGCGCTCGGCACGAAACCATGGCTGGACTTGCGGGGCTTGGCGATTTGGTGTTGACTTGTACGGGTGAGCTTTCGCGCAATCGTCACGTGGGTGTAGAGTTGGGTCGCGGAAGAAAGCTTGCGGATATACTTTCCGAGATGCGCGAGGTCGCCGAAGGCGTCAAGACAACGCGCGCCATTTATCAGTTGAGCAAGCGTTTGCAAGTTGATATGCCGATCACCGAAAGCATTTACGCCTTGCTTTACGAAGATAAGCCGGCAATTGAAGCGGCTAACGATTTGATGGGCCGCCCGCTCAAGCGCGAATAAGGCAAAAGTAAAACATCAATTCACCATTAAACGTATGCAATACGGATTTAATATTTAGAAAATTGTTTCGCAGATAAAGGAGAATATGTATGTCAGATTATCCACCGCCCGGTTCAACCGGGCCGACAAAACCGATGAATCCGCAGCCCACAAATCCGCAATCACCGTATCAGCAACCCCCCTATCAACAGCCCCCTTATCAGCAAGGGCAACCACCTTATCAGCAGACCCCTCCTCCGAAAAAAGGCGGAGCGTTGAAGTGGGTGCTTTTAGGATGTGGCGGCTTTATCCTCATAGGAATAATCGCCGTCATGGGCATTGTTTATTTTGGCTACGGCAAGCTGAAACAGGCGGGATTCGACCCTGAGTTGGCGCAACGCAACCCCACGCTGGCTGCCGCAAAACTTGCTATGATGAATAACCCTGATGTCGAATTTGTTTCGATAGATGAGAGCAAAAACACCATCACCGTCAAAGATAAAAAGAGCGGCAAAGTGATTACTATCAATGCCGAAAAAGCCGCCGAGGGCAAAATAGTCATTAACGAAGATGGCAAAGAAACCTCTATGACTATAAAAGGCGATGGCAAGGATGGCGGTTCGATCAACATCGAGACGCCGGAAGGCAAAACCAAAATCGGCAGCAACTCGGTTGACAGTCTTCCGGATTGGTTGCCGCAATATCCCGGCGTCAAAATCGAAGGCAATTACTCGACGGAGACCAACGAAAGCAGCGGCGTCGGATACAACTTCTCTACCAACGATTCGCTGCAACAGGTGGTGGATTTTTTTGAGACCCGCTTAAAAGCGGAAGGCTTCAAGATTACCAAAAGCACCTCGCAGGTCAATGGGCAGAATTCCGGCTCGGTAGTCGCCAATGACGCCAACGACAAACGCCACATCGTCGTCAACGTTTCGACCGATGAGGGGCAGACCAAAGTTTATGTCGTCTCACAAACCAATAAATAATCTTGCCCGGCGGTCAAGCGTTATCAATACGCTTGACCGCACCTTCCCGCCAATCATTCCCGCTACATCCGGCAAGAGGTAGAAGCTGTTTTTTAAACTTGAATTTGCGAACAAAACTCAGGAATCACAAAATGAAAAAATTGATGATCGCTTTTCTGCTCCTATCTATCTGCTTTGTTACGAACCTTGCGCAGGACGAGAAAAAACCTGCAAAGAAGAAGCAATTCATTTATGTTTTGAAATTGATTCCGCGACTTTTGAAAGAGAAGAACTGGACGGAGCGCGATAATGAAATCGTTGGCAGACATTTTAAAAGGCTTCAGCAATTGCAAAAAGACGGAAAGCTCATTTTAGCCGGAAGAACTTTGACAACCGATGAGAACGGTCTGGGAATCGTCATCCTGCAAGTTGATACGGAAGCTGAAGCAAAAGAAATCATGACAAGCGATGATGCCGTGAAAGAGAAAATCATGACCGCCAGGTTGTACCCTTTCAGTGTCGCTTTGCTGAGCGCCGCAAAAGAGTAGAGACAGCTTATCCGGACAACTCATCCAGCGCTGCGCCCAAGCGGGCAAGTCCGGCTTCGAGAGTTTCCTTGTCGCAGCAGATGCCTATGCGAAAATGTTCCTCCATCTCAAAATATTTGCCCGGTACAACCGATGTCTCATATTTTTCGCGTAGAATCACGCAAAGCCGTTCCACCGTGCCGCTCAACAAACGCGGAAATGATGTCGTGCCAAACTCTGTCCGCACAGCCTGCAAATCATTGCGCGAATCTAAAAACTGATTCAACAAAACTCGATTCGGCTCTAAGATGCTTTTTGCCCGTGCTGAAATTTTCTCTAAGTTTTCAAGCGCGATAAGACTCAAATAATCGGAAGGAAAAGGCGATACTGCGCCAAAAATATCATTCAACCGTCGCATCTTTTTCGCCATTTCAGGGTCAGCAAGTATCCAACCGCAACGCAGACCGCTCAAGCCATAGGCTTTCGTCAAGCTGCTGGTGACGATGAATTCCTTGCCCAGATGGATAGATGAAGGTGGCGCTTTTTCAAACATCACTTCGAGATAAACTTCGTCAACAAGGACGCGAGCGCCGACCCTGCGAGCCAGTTCACCGACACCTTTGAGCGTCTCGTTATCGGTCAAGACACCGCTGGGATTATGAAAATTAGTCAACACAATCAGACGGGTTTGCGACGAAAGGTGGCGCTCAATTTCTTGCGCGTCAAGGCGAAAGCCCTCTGCAAAACGGCGATGGAAGCGTTTGATTTTTGCGCCTAAATAGCGTGGCACTTCAAGCAGTGGGTCGTAGGCAGGATGTTCGACGAGCACTTCATCACCGTGTTCAAGAATTGCCGCCATCGCCAGGTGATTTGCCATCGAAGTGCCTGCGGCGTGGACTACGCACTGTGGTTCGACGTTGAACTTTGCGGCAAGCGCTTCAAGCAGTGGCTCATAGCCATAGGAATTCGCGCCGTTGATTTCAAGGTCTTCGATAGCAACTGGCAAGTCGGCTAACGGGTAGCCGATTACGCCGCTCAATGCCAGATTGTATTTTGCCTGTGAGGTGGTCTTCGCCCACTCCATGTACTGCGAACGGTTATTCATTACGTAACTCCCGAATCATGATAAAAATTTCTCGCAAAAACGTCTCTCTATTTTTGCGGAAGCGATTTTTGCAT
The DNA here is from genome assembly GCA_031389065.1 of Acidobacteriota bacterium. Classification (GTDB taxonomy): domain Bacteria; phylum Acidobacteriota; class Blastocatellia; order UBA7656; family UBA7656; genus JACQDB01. The sequence goes on from JANMSG010000702.1 coordinate 15,264, forward strand.
CGCGCCATACATAATAAAATCTACCTGCTTGCCATAAATTCGTAGATTCCAGTTGCGAAAATCTTCCGCCATCAAACAGTTATTGCCTCTGCCCTGCAAGACCAGGCGAAAGCGCGCATCAGGTTTCAGGCTTTTGGCAAAAATGCCGGTTCCGGAAACTTTGCTTTCCAGTCTTAACTCTTTATAGAGAAGCGGGCCACCACCGTTACTCGTTCGACCCTCATGCAAATCCGCGCCGAAAGCTGTGGCAAACGTTGGCAGTTTGCAGACCAGCGTTCCTCTCTCCCCCTTGTTGGTCTTTATCAAAAATATCCATTGCGATGATTGGCGAGTCAGCGACACAGTCAGATCGCTAAATCGAAAAGCGTCCGGTAGTCCCGGCATCTCAGCCATTTCGTACACAGAAACCTTTGGAGAAAATTTCAAAGTGTTCAATATCTCAGGTTCATAACTTTTCAGGGTCTCCTTTCTTTCATACCACTCGCCTTCATTGGAGCAGCAAGCGCAGGCATGAGAGATTTCCGGCAAGCCTGCCGGTAGCAACAAGAAAATTCCAAAGGTAAAAGCGAAAACCAGCAGATGGAATCTTTTCAACAAGAGAGTAACCAGCGAATTTTTCATACAGAGCTTCCTTCTTTTCATTGAGATTTGGGGTAGCAGGCTATCAAGCTCGAGGTTTTTGCGATTGCCAGAAATAATAAACTGGCAAACCCGCAAGCATAATAGCAAAACCGATGGCGCTGTTTTTCGGATACGTATAAATCGTACTTGCAACTACAATCGAACACGCCGCGACAAAAAAGATGGTGGTCACAGGATGACCGGGAATTTTGTAGCCTTGCTTTGCCGCGTCGTTGTTTTTACGAGCCCGAGCGCGAAAGACAAACACACAAATTGCCGTCAAGCCGAAGAAAATGAAATCAACGGAGACTACGTAGTTGAGAATCTGTTCATAACTTCCTGAAAGCGCAATGATGATTGCCAGCAAGCCTTGCAAGGCAATGGCAATGACAGGCACGCGGGTGCGGCTCAATCGCGCAACGCTTTTGAAAAATAGACCGTCTTCCGCCATAGCGAAATAGACGCGCGGCGCGGTCAGCATTCCTTGACTCAAAAAACCGAGTGTCGAGATCGCTATGCCGACGGCTATAAATTGTGCGCCTTTGTCGCCCAGCGCCAGTCGCATCACTGCGGAAGCAGGAGTCTTGGTGTTTGCCAGTCCATCTACGCCAAGGGCGTAGAGACAAACAAAATTCACCGACAGATAAACGATGATGACACCGATGACGCCCAAGAGAAGCCCACGCGGCAGATTCTTTTGCGGCTCGCGCAATTCGCCTGAAATGAAGCTGGCGGTTTGCCATCCTCCATAAGCGAACATCACAGGAATTAAGGCTGCGCCAAACGAAGTCAAAAGCCCTGTGTCGGCTGTTCTATATCCGTCGCCTTCAATAGCGCTGGTCGCCGGAGAATTGACAAACAGAAAGCCGCAAAGCACAAGCGCGGCAATAGCGGCGATTTTCAACATCATCAAGGCGTTTTGCACTGTGCTTCCGGCGCGAACCCCCAGACAGTTGATTACCGTCAACAAAGTGAGCGCAATGGTTGCGACCGCAGCGGCGCTTGCGTTGGTCGAAGGCAAGCGCGTGATTTCTAAAAAATATTTTGCGAAGGTGATGGCAACGGCAGCCATGCCTCCTGTCTGCGTTACCAGCAGAAGCGTCCAGCCATAGATGAAAGCGACAGAAGGGTAGAAAGCTTCGCGTATGTAAGCGTATTGCCCGCCCACATCTGTGCGCGTGGCTGCAAGTTCGGCGTAGATAAACGCGCCCGCCAGAGCGATGAGTCCGCCAACAGCCCACGCGCCTAAAATCAAAGCGGGGGTCTGTACTTGTTTGGCGACCACAGAAGGATTGATAAAAATGCCTGAGCCGATGATGCCGCCCATCACAATCATCGTTGCGTCGAACAAGCCCAGGCGTCTTGCGAGTCCGTGTGTTGAATTGTTATTGGCCTTTTCGTTCAGATATTTTGGCTTGCTTTCCGATGAATTTTACTCCATTGCTTAACATATTATCTAAGCACCCAAGCAAAAGTTTTTGGGTCTGCCAATTAAGTGAATAGTGAACAGTGGTGGAACTGATTTCTGACTCTATTAAATAATCGGGA
>JANMSG010000707.1:0-6946 GCA_031389065.1 Acidobacteriota bacterium
CTCTTGCTCTACCCTCGCAAACTCTATAACAGATTAGCAGGATGAAAAAAGAAGTCATATAATGCCAGACCGCATCGCTGTTTTATGGATTAACCTTTGCACCAATTCGGGGTCAAATTCTTGACCTTCTGGTTCAAAACCAGATGCTCGAAATGATTTCCAAAGGAGGAACCGTGTTGAAAAAGACCTCGTGTTTTATCATTCAAGCATCACTCTTTCAACTTCTTTTCTGCCTGACCATCTGTCAATCAATCGCCCAGGCAGAAACTCCTTTCAGCTTGAATAAATTTTCCATACCTACTAATCCGATAGAGATTTCGCGCAATGTCAGACACGGCATCTATTTCGACGCGGTAGGGCGTCGCTCGGCAATTTTAGGTGTCGAAGAAGGACGTTTTGAAGCCTGGGTCTATCCGATGAAATTGTTTCACGATTGCCGCTTGATGGTTTCCATAGAAGGCGGCGACGCCAATATTGATTTGTCTGCTTATGCAAAACGCATCACCGCCAGACCCGAATCCGTCACCATCACTTATTCGCATCCTCAATTCACCATACGCGAAACTATTTTTTCGCCGATTGACGAAGCCGGTTCGATTATTTTGTTTGATATTGATTCGTCGCGCACGCTCACTGTAACGACAAGCTTTGTGCCGGATTTAAAACCGATGTGGCCCGGCGGACTCGGCGGTCAATATGCCGCCTGGAATCAGGAGCAAAAATATTTCATTCTCAGCGAGAGCCGCAGAAAATTCAATGGTCTCATCGGCAGCCCTCTTGCCGCGAGCGGTTCCTCAACTCCCGCGCATATGCTGGCGACCGGCGGCGTTCATTTTGAAATTAAGATTGACCCGAACAAAGCGAGGCGCGAATTCATTCCTATCATCATCACAGGCAATACAGACGGACGCGCAAAATGTATCGAGCAGTATAAAAATCTTTTAGCCAAAATCGAGCCGCTTTACCAGAAAACCGTCGAGCATTACCGCAAACTGCGCGAAGAACGTACGAGCGTCAGCACGCCGGATAAAAATTACAACCTCTCTTTTGAATGGGCGAAAGTCGCTTTGGACAAAGGCGTAGTCGCCAATCCGGATTTAGGCACAGGTTTGATTGCCGGATTAGGGCTTTCGACAGACAGCGCGCGACCTGGTTTCGGTTGGTATTTCGGCGGCGATGCTTTCATCAATTCATTTGCCATAAACGGCTACGGCGATTTCGAAAATATGCGGCTCGCCTACAAGTTCCTGCAAAAATATCAGCGTCAGGACGGCAAAATCATGCACGAACTTTCGCAAAGCGGCGGCATGATTCGCTGGTTTGAAGAGTTTCCTTACGGCTATTATCACGCCGACACCACGCCGCTCTACCTGGTTTCATTCAATGAATATCTTATGCAAAGCGGCGACACACAGATGTTGAAAGAGAGTTGGGAATCTTTGAAAAAAGCCTATGCCTATTGCGTAAGCGCCGACACCAACGGCGATGGATTGATGGAAAACACGGTTGCAGGATTAGGCGCGTCAGAGCTTGGCTCTTTGCAGGAAAACCTGCTCACGGATGTTTTGCTGGGCTCTGCAACAGTGAAAGCAATGCAAAGCATGGGGCAGATGGCTGAATTAATGAATGACGAACCAATTAAAAAAGAGGCGCAGGTGAGATTCGAGCGCGGGCTTGCGACCTTGCAGAACGGTTATTATCAGCAAAGTTCAGGGCGCTACATTTTCGCCTTGACTACAAAGGGGCAAAATCCTGAATTGACCTCTTGGACCTCCGTGGCATTCGCTTTTCGCTTGATTGATGAGAGTCGCGCAGACCTGACGTTGCAGACGCTTGCCGCCAATGAAATCAGCACTGATTGGGGAACCCGAATGCTTGGAAACACAAGCAGCGCCTATGACCCTATCGCTTACAACAATGGCGGTGTGTGGCCTTTTTTGACGGGGTTTGTGGCGATGGGCGAATACGAATATCATCGAGCGATTTCCGGCTTTCATCACTTGCTGCAGACCGCCAGGCTGGCGCAAGATGACGCGCTGGGTTTCTCCTCTGAGATTTGGTCAGGCGATTATTATCGTCCGCTCGATACGTCTGTGCCGCATCAGTTATTTTCATCCGGCATGATCGTTTCGCCTTTCATGCGCGGCTTGATGGGCTTCAAAAGCAATGAACAGAAGAAACAATTTACGATTGCGCCGCAAATGCCTGCCGCGTGGGAGGCGCTAGAGGTGAAGCGTTATCGCTTAGGCAGAGAGTTATTTTCGGTTTCGCTGCGCAAATCGAATGGCAAGTATCAAGCGACGATTGAAAAGCAGACCAACTCGCCTTACGAAATCAGATTCGCGCCGTCCTTTGGGCCTTTTACCAGGATTCTAGCGGTGACGGTTGATGGCAAGCCCTCGCCATTCAAGATCGAAGAGACTTCGCAGGACACCACCGTTGTGGTGAATGCTCGCCTGAGCAAGCGCCTTGAAATAGAGATCAAATATGCTGCGGGCATAGAGATTGATGTGCCGCTTGCAGCCATTGAAATCGGGCAAAGAACGACGGGTTTGAAATTCTTAGGCGTTGAGCGCGGCAATAACAACTTGAATTTGGTTGTCGAAGGAGTTGGCGGAAGAAGTTATAGATTGAAAATATTATCGGCTGCCAGAGATGTAAAAATCGTTGGCGCAAAATTGGTTTCAACATCCGGGCAGTGGCGAGAGTTGGAAATTTCGTTCACAGAATCAGAGGTTGGCGTTTACGGTAAAAAGAGAATTAATATTGCTTTAATCAATTGACGTCGAGCAAAGTCAGGGTAAGGATAGAGTGCCCCTCAATAATCAGGGAGAACCAATTGAATCATTGTTTGATATTTCAATTGATCAGATGCCGACTGCTGCTCCCCCCCCAGACTCGGAGAGCACAGAAATTTCACAGAGAAAATGAATTTTAGAAATAATTAACATCTTCGCACGATTCAATATTGCCTCCGAGGTTCGCAGGTTTCGGAGCAATCAGGGCGCAGCCAAATTCTTCGGCAATCACAACGATAGACATGCTGCGATTGCGCAATAGGCAAAGCCTTTCCACATTTACATCGTTGCTATGGCTCTGTTGGGTTGTGCTCTATCAAGTCAAGATTTCTCGAAGTTAAACAGATTTTCGTCCAGTTTGAAAATCACTTTCAGATCGTGGCGAAGTCAAACCGCTGATAGAAAATATATTTCAAGTTGACTTTTCCTATGAATCGTATTACTACTTTCCGGGGCAAATGATTATCTTGCCTTTCTTGGTCTTACTTACTTTTACTAACGCTACAGAGATTGAAAAGCGCGACTTCTCAATTATCAGGTTGCGTCTTTCTATAATAGCGTTACCGTGTGCAACCAGTTATTTAAGATTTGTGAATTCGTAATCGGTATACACCGGTTATGTTAGATCAACTTTAATGGGATTATGGCGCGGTTATACACTTTCAATAAAGAACCATTGTTTTTCTCAACATTTCTTTTTGAGAGACTTGCTAAACCTGCTGTAGGGCATTTGCATTTTGAAAAAGGAAAAACATCACCACGTTTGTAGCCTGAGTGACTGTGCTCTTGTCAACACTTGCGGCTGACAACGCTCTTCCTGTTTCGCAGAGCTCGACTTTTTCGGAATTCTACTACGCGCGTATTCCTCTTCAAGGACTACTTGTCTACGAAGCAACTATGAACCGAATTCAAAGAATCGCTATTGGCCATTGCTGAGGTATAGGGTTGGCCATTTTAGTAGTTAAATCTAAGCCGTCTTGAGAAAAAACTATAAGGAAAAAATATTATGAGAAATCGCAATGCTTCCACGAGGTCTCCTCTTGTCGGTATGTTGACAAGATTCATATTTCAAAAGACCGATAGCAATCAACCAACCTTGCGCCCCGCTACTAAATTCTGGCGTTTTGGCTCGCTGATGATTTTTATTGCTTTAGTAGGTATGTTCTTCTTTGTCTCATCAAACCATCGGGTTTGGCGCGGGAGTTCGGTCGAAGCATTTGCAGAAGACATAAGTACTTTCGCAGGTGATTGTACGACGCCAATGACCAGTTGGAATCTTGGTGGAACGGCTTGTGCCGCAGCGACGGGATCGCCAGACGACCGCCGAATCGCCTGGGTTGCGCCTGACGGAACCATCGCACAGGTGAGCAACTTTTTTTCCGGCTCCGGCAACGACACGTACCAGATCCCGACCGGATCACACCCCTTTGCTCAAGTTGGAACTTGGGCGGTAACTACGATTGACGCCAATGGCGTGGTATCTGCCGAAGCAAAATTTGTGGTGCGCGACCCAAATAACGCCAGCGCTGATCTACAGGTTACCACCTATGGGCCCTTTCAGATTTCTGCCGGCAATAATATTAGCTACAGAGTAGAAGTAGTCAATAAAGGTCCAGACGCCGCGCAAAACGTCGTGCTTACCAATTCCGTGCCTGGCGATACGACCTTCGTTTCCGAATCGCAAGATTCCGGTCCGCTCTTCACCTGTACGACAACCGGCACAATAAGCTGTAGTTTAGCGACTATGCCTGCCAATGCTACAGCGGTGTTCACGTTGACTTTCAATGTGAATGCAGGCTTAGCAAATGGCTCGGTCATATCTAATACTGCAAGTATTTCCAGTGCTACGAATGAACTGCACGCGCCCAACAACTCGGCATCAGCCTCAAGTACCGTTGTCAGTTCTACGGCTTCATGCACAATCTCCTGTCCGTCGGTTGCCCCTGTGAGCACGAGTCAGTGCAGCGCCATCGTCAATTTTGCGGCGCCATCTACATCAGGCAATTGCGGTATCAATCCAGAGGAGGGGGGCAGCGGGGTAGTTTGTAGCCCCTCGTCAGGTTCGGCTTTCCCAATCGGCAACACAGTCGTCACCTGTCTTGCGCCAACGGGAGATAGCTGTAGTTTCACTGTGACGGTAAATTACACAGGATCAACCGGTGGGTTGACAATTGCCTGTCCGGGTAATATTACTGCTGATACTGATTTGTCTGGGGGCACAGCCCAGGTTAACTATCCAGCACCGACAACCAACGGCAACTGCGTGACCGTGGCCTGTAGTCCACCATCGGGTTCTACCTTCCCTTCAGGAATCACAACCGTCACCTGCACGGCGACAGATCCTGCGAACGCCACTGCTAGCTGTAACTTTACCGTCACCGTCACTGGTGGCTCAGGTGGATGCACGCTTACTTGTCCGGGCGATATTACACAGACTGGTAGTGGGAGCCAGTGCAACGCAGTCGTTACCTACTCGGCTCCTACAACTTCCGGTACTTGCGGCACAGTCACTTGCAGTCCGGCCTCTGGCTCAACCTTCCCGGTTGGTAGCACTGTCGTCACCTGTAGCAGTACGGATGGAGCAACTTGCGACTTCACGGTAACGGTTGTTGCAGCCAGTGCGCCGACGATTACAACTTGCGCCTCGAATAAGACCATAACAGTAGATGCAAATTGTGAGGCAGCTATACCCAATCTGGTCGGCGAAGTTGTCGCAACTGGTTGTAACGTATTCATCTCTCAATCTCCTGCAGCGGGATCACTTGTAGGACCAGGAACTGTGACGGTCATTTTCACAGCGGAGAATTCGGCAGGCGAAGCTACCTGCACAGCGACAGTATTAGTTCGAACCGCAGTTGCGCCAACAATGACTCCCTGCCCGGCAGCTATTGCCACGGCGAATGATGCTGGTCAGTGTGGAGCTGTAGTCAGCTACACTGTTCCGACTGGTAGTTCAAGCTGTTCAAGTGTAACCGTTAACTGTTTACCGCCTTCTGGTTCCTTATTCCCTATCGGCCAGACTAACGTAACTTGCACGGCGACAGATGACTCGGGCAACAGCACCACTTGCACATTCAATGTGACGGTCAATGACACGCAACTGCCGACGATCACTTGCCCGGCAAATGTCACACAAAGCAATGACCAGGATCAATGCGGAGCTGTGGTCAACTACGCGTCTCCGACAGGCGCCGACAATTGTCCTGGTGTCAATACCGTTTGCACACCGGCTTCAGGCACGCAGTTCCCTGTGGGGACGACAACCGTGACTTGTACCACAACAGACGCATCGAATAATCAAGCGAGTTGCAGCTTCACAGTTACGATTAATGATAACCAGCTGCCAACGATCGCCTGTCCATCTAATATTACTATCGGCACGAATCCTAACTCCTCAACCGCTACGGTCACCTTCCAACTGACCGTAAGCGATAACTGTTCAGGAGCTACCTCTAGCTGCACACCAGCTTCAGGCACGCAGTTCCCTGTGGGCACAACAACCGTGACTTGCACGGCGACTGATGCCAAGTCTAACCAGAAGAGTTGCAGCTTCACAGTTACGGTTAGCGATCAACAGCCACCGGCGATCACTTGTCCAGCCAGTATTACCAGTCCGAATGGTGCGAATCTGTGTAGCGCTGTGGTGAGCTACCCGAATCCAGTGGTGACTGACAATCTGCCTGGATCGACTTTCGTTTGCAGTCCGGCGACTGGTTCGGTCTTCCCGGTGGGGGTAACCGTAGTAACTTGCATGGCGACAGATGCAGGAGGTAATCAGTCCACCTGTAGTTTCTCCGTGATAGTCCAGGATACGCAGTTGCCGGTTATCAATTGTCCGGCAAATATCACTGTGTCCAACACTGTTGGCTTATGTTCTGCCACTGTGGATCCGGGTATGGCAACAGCAGCAGACAATTGTCCGGGAGTAGTTAGTGTGGTAGGAGTTCGCAGCGATGGCCTAAATATCGGTGCCCCTTATCCCGTCGGGACGACTCTAATCACCTGGACGGCAAGAGATGCCGCAGGAAACCAGGTAACCTGCACACAGACGATAGTGGTAAATGACACGCAGGCTCCGACCATCACCTTGATCACCGGACAGCCGATAGATTTGTGGCCGCCCAATCATCAATATGAGACTGTCAGTG
>JANMSG010000724.1:0-4591 GCA_031389065.1 Acidobacteriota bacterium
AGAAGCGCGCCAACTTATTCGATTGCCAGGTTGATGGGTGACCAGGATGCGCTTACTATCGAAGACTGAAGGCAAAGGCATAGGAGAACAAACATGGATGGAGATAACCCTTATGTGTAGAAACATCAAATCACTCTTCAACTTTGAACCACCTGTGACCAACGATGAGATTCGCGCCGCCTCGTTACAATTCGTGAGAAAAGTGAGTGGCTTCAACAAGCCATCGAAAGCCAACGAAGCGGCATTTTTTGCAGCCGTTGAAGAGATCGTCGCAATTTCGAGAAACCTGCTGAACTCTCTTGAGACGCAGGCTGCGCCGAGGAACCGTGAAGAAGAGGCTGCCAAGGCACGAGCGCGTTCTGCTCAGAGGTTCTCTGCGTGAAATAGCAAAAGCGGTTGTATAGGATAAATCAAAGGGCGCGCTCGGACTCGACATCTGTGGCGCGGTGTACGTCTAGAGTACCGGTTTTCATTCCGTTCTATGCTGACTGCTTACTGGGTCTAATGAGCGCGTGGTGTGCTCGGTGACACTCAGCACTGGCTTTGGAAGCAGGAGCGCCTTTGCTTCACCAAGCTCTTTCACCGTCTGCTTTTTAAGTTGCTCAGTGTCCCCCACTTCTTTAGTGCCTCTCTTGCGACCCAACAACATCCAGATGAACACGCCTTCGACCGCAGCCATTATCAGAAAACTAATCAGCGCGAAGAAGATAATCAGCCCCAAGTTCTCAGGTTCGGGGAACACCATTTTCAACGCCATCATCAAGAGGATGATAGCTCCGAGGCCGAAGACGAAGACGGCTACCATCGCCCCCACCAGAGTTTCTGGCTTCACCTGTGATGATTTGGTGAGGCTATCGTCTTTTGCCCCACTCAACCTGGCTCCGCATAGATTGCAATAGCTCAAGCCCGGCGTCACTGCTGTACCGCAGGATAAACAATACATTTTTTTCACCTCTCTGACGCCGTACGATAGGGCGAACAACCGGGTTCAGCAATATTCCTTTCGACAAGGGGCAAGCACCTAACGACTAGCCGTGAAAATAAGAACACCGGCTACACTTATGCCTATTGAAGCGCCTTGCCGCCGATTTCAAGCTCAGCCATGATGTACCTGCTTCGTCTTCCATAACGAGATGATTCAAGCTTCAGAAGCGCGCCAGTTTATCTGTGTTAGTGAGCGTGATCCAAAAATTCAACCCATCACTGCATGCCCCTGACGGGGCAGAAATAACGCCTGTCGGAAAAGAGCCAAGTGGTGTGAGGTCTGCGGCTTTCCACAACGAGACACTGTCGCCAGCAATGTTCGTGACCAGAATGCGTTCACCATCGAAGGCTGCGGTGTCAGAAATATTCAGCCCATTCCCGGTGAGCGTTGTCAGCACGAATGCAGTTGCCAGTGGATTACCCACTGCGTCTTTGGCGCGCACTACTGTCACAGAGTTCGAGATTTGGTTGGGCACCCATATATTCGTACCATCAAAGACCGGGAAAAGGGGGGTACTTCCCACTGGGATGGTTTGCGCGATGCTGCCGTCTGAATTGAGCTTGAGCAGGGTATCGGCGCTAGCGTCTGTCACCCAGATGTTTGTGCCGTCATAAAGTATACCTAGAGGCTGATTGAATCCTGTTGTAACCGTCGTCACCATTGTTGGATTGAGAGAGACGATGGAGACAGAACCGCTATCGTTAGCCGTCCAAATTCGTGAGCCATCGAAGGCGATGCCTGTAGGAAAGGCTCCCAAAGAGTTGGTCAAAGTCGTGACGACTCCGGCTGGCTGCGTTGGGTCTATCATATACAGTTTTCCAGGATTCAACTGTCCGGCGATGAAAATCTTTCCCATCGCGGCGGCGATGCCGAAAGCATCGGTTGCCCCCGTCCAGGTATCGAGCAGTTTGCCATCACTTGGCCTGATTCTCATCACGCTGCCACTGCCTAAGTTTGTTACCCATAGGTCTGTCCCATCAAATTCAACCCGGAGGGGGTTGTCGCCTACAGCAGTCAACGTCATGCTGTTGGCATCCTGAGGAGTCCACCACTTCTTGGCTACGGCTCTTCGGCTGCCCCGTTTGAGCGCTTGATCCATGGTGCGCGTGATGAAAGCCGCCATCTGATCACGCTTGACCGTTTGGGTGGGGCTATAAGTCGTCGCCGTGGTGCCGTTGGTCAGCCCCGAAAAGTAAGCTGCAGCGATCTGGCAAAAGAAGGGGCTCGCCATCACATCCTTGAATGGCAAGGTGACGGTTACTCCTCCACAGTTTCCGGTATCGGCTTGCATCCTACTAGATACGATAATCAGGCTTGCCATCAAGGAGATAAGCACCACAGCACGTACAACGATTGAACGATTCAATTGCATAGAGATTTCCTTGGCGAAAATAGAATGAACCAGTGGGAGAATTTTACTATCTGGAGAAATCAATATCAATCAAGCTCTACAGCCATGCCTCGTGAAGCGCAACGCGTTGTTGGGCGGTACTCGCGATTGCCACGAAGGCAACCCCCGTCAGCGGCCCTGAAGGGACAGCCGGAACGCGACCATCTCCTCGCCGTTGCGAACCAGTAGTACATCGCCAGCCAGCACCGGGTGGTTCCAGGTCTTGCCCTTGATTGCCGGGAACCGCGCGAGCTCGGTGAACTGGTCGGGTGCCGCTTTGACCAGCGCCAGCTCACCTTTTTCTGACACCACCAGCAGCAGGTCCTGGTCGGACAACAGGACGAGTTGGCCGTAGCCGTAACTTCCGCCCTCCCACTTCTGCTCGCCATTTTCGACGTCTATGCAGGCGAGCATGCCGCCGTCGAAGCCGAAGGCAAACCCACCGTGAACAACGAAGTCATTGAAATTTGGTCTCAGCCCGTAGGAGGTCCAACGCTCTTCGACCGACCATCCGCCGGGTCCTTGTGCGACAGCGATGCGGCGCAGGTCGCTTCCGTCGCCGTCGCTGACCAGTAGGTCCCCATTTGCGGTCAGGGCCGGCTGCACGATGGGAGTGCCCGACTGCAACGAGTGCTTCCAGAGCACCTTGCCATCGCTCGACGCAACGCTGGTCACGCCGACTCCGCTAATCAGCACGATCTGCGTGACTCCGTCCTTCGTCACTTGATGGGGTGAGCTATATCCACCGCCGCCTTTTGGTCCGAACCAGCGCGGCTCGCCTGTGGCCAGGTCATAGGCGGCGAGCGTGCCGGCGGTGGCGACGACGACGATGTCACCGACCACCAGCGGAGAGCTTGCGAATCCCCAGCCCGGAACCTTCGTCTCGGTGTCTGCCGCCGCGTTGCGCGACCATACGACAGCGCCATCGGCAGCATTGAGCGCGTTCAGAATTCCGGTCGCACCAAGGGTGTATACGCGTTCGTGGCTGAGGGTCGGCGTCCCGCGTGGACCGGCGCCCCCATTCGACTCATAGAACCGTGCAGTGTCGCGGTGTGTCCACACCAGCTTGCCGGTGGTGGCGTTGTAGCAGGCGACGAGTTCGTTGTTACCGCGCTGCTCCTGGGTATAGAGGAGGTCGCCGCGAACTGCGAAGGACGACCAGCCCGGTCCGATCGGCCGACGCCACAACTCGACCGGCGGCACCGCCGACCAGTCGGTCGCAATGCGCACGCCGCGGACGACGCCATCGCGATCAGGTCCTCGAAAACCGGGCCAGTCGGCTCCGGTCGCCGCTGCTATCGGAGTCGACTGGAGCACCGTTGGCTCGTCGCCGGCCTGGGCCAGGAGCCGCTCCTCGGGAGTCTGCGACCACCGCCACGCGAAATCATTATCGAAGTTGGCTGTAAAGCCACCGGTCCGGACAAGCGCCCATACTCCACACGCGAGCAGAATGGTTGCGACCATCGCCGCGCGCCGAGGTCCGTCCGAAAGGCGACGGCTGGCTACCGCCCACGCGACAAACGCCAGGGTCAGGACCGGGATAGCCAAAAGGGGGAACAACATCCCCATCGCGCCCGTCGCAATCGACACGTGGATGATGCGCGATGTTGCGACCAGCGCGACGATCATCAGGACGATGGCGCCCAGGCGCTCGGACCATCGCGCCCGGCTGAAGAACACCCACCACACGATGATGGCCAATCCGCCGGCGACTCCGCCAATCACCCCGAAGAACGTAGCCGGCAACCCGAAGAAGCGGGCCTCGGGTGCGACGATAGGGACGACAAACCTGACCAGTATTAGCAGCACCGCAGCGACTACGCCGGGCCACAGCCGGAGCGGCTTCTTCAGCGTCGGTTCATGGTTCTGTTTAAGTGAAGGTTCGTCGGTCTGTGCGATAGCCATACCAGACCCATACGCTCTTTAACAAGCCGTTTGTTCCCTGGTTTCTTGGCGGGACTCTACTTCCAAGTCAGAATGCCAGGCAAGACGATAGAGGGAATCGGGAATCTCTACCTTTATATATTGAAATACAATAGAGCAATAATAATTATCAAGAAGGTCATCTGTTGAAAATTCTGCTTGCTCATAACAATAAGGGGTCATGGTTGGGTCACAGTTTCGTGAAAAATTCTGAAAAACTTTATCGCGAAAAGGTGAGCAAAATATTGGAATCAGAAGGCAGGAAATGGAGTTACTTACTTAAGGGGTAAAGG
>JANMSG010000424.1:0-3765 GCA_031389065.1 Acidobacteriota bacterium
GCGGTCTGGTTTCCTTTTGCAGTGTGCAGACAATCTAATGGATTGTCCTACATTAGAGATTCCTTTGAGCAGCAAGGCAAACTTGAGGCGGCACGTCACGATAATCGTGTGATGTAGTAGAAACCGAAATGGCGGCTATCACGAATAGAGTTGCTGATAACTGTAAATAGACAAATGAATCTGGACTAGAGGAAAGAAAATGATGCCAAAATCAGGAGCACTAGATGAACAGAGCACTCCATACTAAATTCTAATCCGCCTGACTACCTATGTTCGCTCATAATTATTGGTTGCTGCCGGGTGCGATTTATACCAACATGACAAACTGCCAGTCAAGCGAATTACAAGCAACTGGCAAAACCGATTACGAACTGCCAGTCTATCTATCTAAAAGCAATGCACAGCAAGTATATGCGCCTGGAAATCTTACGCTTCAAAGGTAGGTGCTGGCCTGATAAGACCAGCATTGTCACGAATCAAATTTTGCAAGTTCTGATGGAAAAGTTGCTTCTCTGATCTATTTAGCCAGTGTTTTCAATCTTTGCAAACGTTCTTCGGCTTTTGACAGGGTTTCGTCCTTCTTGCAAAAAGTGAATCGCACTTGATGACGGCCAAGTTTCGGGTCGTGATAAAAACTGCTGCCCGGCACCACCGCTACGCCGATCTCTTTGACCATAAACTTCGCAAACTCTACGTCGTCGTCGTAACCAAACGCGCTGATATCAGTCATCACATAATAGGCACCATCCGGGTCATAGCATTTGAAGCCGACATCTTTCAACACCTTCAAAATCCGCTCGCGCTTTTCGGTGTAGGTCACCTGTAGTTTTTCATAATAGGTTGGCGACATTCGCAAAGCCGCTGCGCCTGCTTCTTGCAATGGTGCCGCCGCGCCAACCGTTAAAAAGTCATGCACTTTACGAATCGCTGCCGTGATGTCTTCTCTTGCAATGGTGTAGCCGACGCGCCAGCCTGTCACCGAATAAGTCTTCGACAAACCGTTGATGGTTATGGTTTGGTCTTTCATTCCGTCAAGGGTCGCCATCGCAATATGCTCTTTGCCATTGAACAAGATGTGTTCATAAATCTCATCGGTGATGGCGATGACGTTCCACTTTTGACAAAGCCTGGCAATGAATTCCATCTCCTGGCGGCTAAAAACTTTGCCTGTAGGATTATTCGGCGTGTTGATGATGATCGCTTTGGTGTGGTTGTTGAAAGCCGCCGCCAGTTCGTCTTCATCAAAAGACCAATCCGGCGCGCGCAAGGTCACGTAATGCGGAGACGCGCCAGACAAGATCGCATCGGGACCGTAGTTTTCATAGAAAGGCTCAAACACCACCACCTCATCGCCAGGATTGGTGATTGCCATCATCGCTGCAATCATCGCTTCCGTTGAGCCGCAAGTCACAGTGACGTGACGCTCAGGGTCAACCTCAAGCCCTAAATACCAGGCGCTCTTTTCAGCAATCGCGTTGCGAAAATTCTTCGACCCCCAGGTAATCGCATATTGATTGATGTCTGCGAGGATGGCGTCGCAAGCCGCTTGCTTAATCTCTTCGGGTGCGGCGAAATCGGGAAAGCCTTGCGAGAGATTTACCGCGCCGTAAAGGTTCGCCTGCCTGGTCATCTCACGGATGACGGATTCGGTGAACTTGTCCGCTTTATCAGAAACAATCTTTTTCAAAAGCTCTCTGATTGCCGATGGCGTTGATAGGTCTGAATCGTTCTTAGTCATTTGTCCGTAGTCCTTCGCTGTAAATTCTAAATATTTTTCGTGCAGCAAAAGGCAGAGTATAGCGAACAAGCAGCAGATGACCAATGGCGAAGTAGTCAAGAAATTGAAGCCAAAAAACGAATGTCTGTGGATTCAAGAAAGTGCAAGTTCAGAGTTACGCCTTGGGGGCGTGAGTTAATACGGACGCTTCACGCCTACGCGCGTAACTCTGAACCACAAACGCAGTGTCTGATTTAATCTGCAATCGTGAGGACTGATCTGTCGCACAAAACGGCTCAATGGCAAGTGTCAATCACGACTTCAACCCGACGATTGAGCATACGACCTTCAGGGCTGTCGCTGCCATCTGCATTGGTGTTTGCTGCGACGGGCCGGTTTTTTCCGTAGCCTTTAATTGTCCCATTCGCGAGCCCGTAATTGTGAGCTACCATCCAATTTTTTACGGTCTGTGCGCGGCGTTCGCTCAATGTTTGATTGTACTGAACTGTGCCTATGCTATCTGTGTGACCTTCTACGATAATCGGATGTTTGCCGGCCTCCAAAATCATCGGTCCTAATTCTCGCAAAGTTTCTTCGGCATCTGCGGTTAAGGTGAATTTATTGAACTCAAACAGAGCATCTGCTCCGACAGATAATCTCTGCTGACAATTAGTAGTTGTTCTGGTGATTGCTTCTATGCCTTTTGGTCTTTGAATCTCGCCGGGTTTTTGAATTTCACCTTTTGGTCTTTGAATCTCGCCGGGTTTTTGTATCGGTCCGGGAACTTTCCAGGGCTTGTCATCAATTTTCTGAATCTCGCCGGGCTTTTGTATCGGGCCGGGTTGTCGCATTTGCGCTGCGGCATCAACAGCCAGACACACGAGCAGAAGAAGAATTACTACAACGAATCTTTTCATAGACTGTCTCCATACTTATAAAATTTAACGATAGCGGGAGCAATCTAATTTATCTTAATTCGTTTCGATCTTCTTTCAACTGTTTTATTACGGATTCAGCCGCCCCTGCGAGTTCCCCTTCGGGGTCAAGTTGAAGATATTTGCTGTAGGCTTCGATGGCTTCTTTTTTGCGCTCGGCGCGTTCGAGAATTTCGCCAAGTAGATAATAAAGTATAGGCTCTGTCTCCATGTCTTGCAGGATGCCTATGCGATATTCTTTAACGGCTTCATCGGTTTCGCCCGCTTCGTTCAAAGCGATTGCCAATCCGATGTGCGCTTCAAAAGTAATGCCAGCAGCGATGCGTATGGCTTTGCGATATTCTTCGATGGCTTCATCGAGCAAGCCTTGTTGACGGCGCAGGAAACCTGCAACGGTGTGCGCTTCGGCAAATGGGCGAGCGTAATTTTTCTCTGCCAAGGCAAGTTGTTTTTCGGCTTCTTGATAATCTTGCAGTGAAATTGAACTGCGAGCCAAAGCGATTCGCGCTTCAGGAAATACCGCGCGCAAAGCCAATGCCGCTTTGAACTCTTTGGCGGCATCGGCATTTTTGGCTTTGTCGCGCAAGGCTTCCCCTTTTTGATAATGCAGTAAAGCCTGGTCTGTGGTTGGCGTTTGCGTGAGTTTCAAAACGCTGTTGGCATTCGCTTTGATTAAGACTTTGCCGTTCCAATCCGTAAAGCCTATGCTTCGCACACGCACAGGGAAAGAACCTGTCCAGACGCGCTTGATTTCAGCCATGCCTGATTCATTGGTGACGCCGTGACGAATGTTGTTGATGAAGATGACGGAGCCAGGCTGTCCGGTGGTGACTGTTAAAGAGCCGTATGTGCGAGCCGCTGATAGAACGCGAGGTGTAGGCGTTTTTTTGCGTTGTGCTTGCGCTTCGCTCGATGTCAAAAGGGGTGACGCAAAGGACAAGCAAAGAAGTAAACAGGAAGCACTATGCAGTAAGCAGTAAAGTAGTGTAAGACAAGAACTGCCTACTGATTTGTGCCTACTGCCTACTGCTCTCCCAGTCTGTGCGGTGAATAACCAGCCGGTTAACATAAGTCTTGCTCCAATGCTGTGCCACTAAATTGTCGTGGGGGGGC
>JANMSG010000767.1:0-13533 GCA_031389065.1 Acidobacteriota bacterium
CTCGTTCAATCACGGCGCGAATCTCATCAGGTCTGATGAAAGGACGCGCCGCGTCGTGAACCAAAACGATTCCGGCGGTCTCTTCATTGACGACTTGAAGACCTCGATAGACGGAATCTTGCCGTTCGGCTCCGCCGCCTACCACACGGATGATTTTTTTCAAATGGTGTCTGGGCAGTAACGAAAGAACGTCGGAGGTGAGGTTCGGCTGTAAGACCAGAATCACCTGATCAACTTCGTCACACGCTTCAAATCGCCTGAGGGTGTGGACGAGCAGAGGTACGCCGCCTAGCTCAAGCATCTGCTTGGCGCGGTCGGCATGCATACGTGTGCCTATGCCTGCCGCTGGAATTATGGCGATGTTCAGTTTTCGACTGCTCACTGCGAAGTCATTATGGACGCGGAATCGTCGGCGTAGCTTTTACCTCTTCGCGTACAGCTTTCCCGTCTTCGTTGAAGCGCCCGAATATCATCTTGCCTGCGGTTGTTTGTAAAACTGAGGTCACAGAAACATCAACATTTTTGCCTATCATTCGGCGCGCATTATCTATGACGACCATAGTGCCGTCATCCAGATACGCCACGCCTTGATTATATTCTTTGCCCTCTTTCATGACATAGACGCGCATGATTTCACCAGGCAACACGACAGGCTTCAAGGCATTGGCTAGTTCATTGATGTTTAAGACAGAGACGCCTCTCAGTTGCGAGACTTTATTGAGGTTAAAATCGTTGGTGACGATTTTGCCTTCAATCTGTTTGCCAAGCTCTATGAGTTTCAGATCAACTTCGCGCACGTCTGGAAAGTCCGCTTCGCTGATGACGATTTCATAACTGCCTTTTTTCTTTTGCAGACGTTGCAGGATGTCTAAACCTCTGCGTCCTCTGTTGCGCTTGTTTGAATCGGCGCTATCGGCAATTTGTTGAAGCTCTTTCAAAACGAATTGCGGAATTACCAGCGTCCCTGATAGAAAACCTGTCTCAGCGATATCAGCAACTCTGCCGTCAATAATCACAGAAGTATCGAGGATTAATGGGGCAGCTTTGTTTTGTCCTTTTTCAACGAAGATTCCACCGAGCGCAGCTAAATCCAGATAATCACCTTTGACTGCTCCGACAACCAAACCCACATAAGCCATCATTAAAGTAAGTGAGATCGTGAGGAACGATTTAAACTCTTCACTGACTGAATGTTGTGAAGAGATAATCCAGGAAACTAACGTAGCGCCTGCGATACCAAGAATTGAGCCGACTGCGCCGCCGATCAAAGTTTTCAAGCTGGCTTTACGGATACGGGCTTCAAAGAAAATAATCGCAAAGGCAATTAAGCCTCCTATGGCTGCCGAACGATATTGCCAGCCATAAATAGGTTTCAGGTAATAGCCCGAACTCGCTAGTGCCACGATGAAGACGATACGAATTAAAGTAACATCGAATCGCATAAAACCGACCCCCGTTCGTCTTACTATCGCTTGAGCCGTCCTTGCTACACGACACTGCGGATAGTTAAGTTTAAATTATATGAAAGATCAATAACGGTTAATAGACCGCTTGTACGACCTAGCAATAAGCTTTAGAGCAGCAAGTTTGTTTCCTGCGGCTTGATGACTTCCCGAACAAAATAGCGGTTCAGGTAATGGACGCGGCTTTCAATTTATAAAAAAAAATATATCTGAAAGCATGCGTTGAAGGGCTAGTAACAAACGGTCGCGTTAGAGGGTATCCCCTAAACGATTCCCATTATAGCGGAAATATAGAGTTTTGCTATCCATAATTGACATTTCAGCCAGAGAAGTTTGAGAGGATGTGATGGTTATTCTTTTCGGCAAGGGTTTCTTAGGAAAAAAATGGTAGCTAGAGGCAAGGAGATACAAGAACGGCGGTCATTTTACACGAAATGTCACAAATTGATTGACAAGAATTGTCAGTGAACTTCATCAGAGTTTTTGCATTTCTACAAAATTAAAGAAAATTGAAGGATTTCGAGGGAGATCAACAATGGCACAGGCTTTGCCATAGGAGAAGGCGTAGCTTAGAAAGATTAATTACGGTGACTAAGGCAACGGGGGCTGTGTTAGTCACCGTAAACTATTTTAAATTCACATTCAAAACACTGCGTCGAGCGCGTCCATGACATTTTTCACGCCGATAATTTCTATTCCGTCATCGTATTCCAGTCCCGTCATATTGCCTTGCGGAATGAGGCAACGCTTAAAGCCCATCGCATAGGCTTCGCGGACACGAACCGATGCTTGACTCGTCGCGCGCACTTCTCCTGTCAGCCCCACTTCGCCAAACATTGCCACGGTTTCATCAATCGCCAGATTGCGAAAGCTCGAAGCAATTGCCACAACAATTCCTAAATCTGCGGCTGGCTCATCAATGGTTATACCGCCCGCTACGTTGACGAAAACATCATCGCCAAGCACGTTCATGCCTACGCGCTTTTCCAGCATCGCCATCAACAAAGCAACGCGATTGGCATCAATGCCTTGCGTCATACGCCGCCCATTTCCATAATGCGTAGTCGTCACCAAGGCTTGCAATTCAACCAGCAGAGGACGCGTACCTTCCATACAAGCTGTCACCACCGAACCCGATGCTCCGGCAGGGCGTTCGCTCAAAAACAACCCCGAAGGATTCGACACGGGCACAAGTCCTGAGCCCGTCATCTCGAATACGCCCAATTCATTTGCCGCGCCAAAGCGATTCTTTACAGCGCGAATGATGCGGTGGTTGTGATGGCGCTCACCTTCAAAATAGAGAACCGTGTCAACGATGTGTTCAAGAGATTTCGGACCTGCTATCGCACCGTCTTTGGTGACGTGACCAATAAGAAAAACTGGCACAGTGTGATTTTTAGCAAGCATCAAAAACTGCCCGGCGACTTCGCGCACTTGTGAAACCGAACCCGGCGCAGATTCCAACTTCATCGAAAAAACCGTCTGCACCGAATCAACGATGATGGCTTGCGGCGCGAGTTTGTCTATCTCTTCAAAGATTCGTTCGAGACAAGTTTCAGCCAGTAAATACAGGTTGTTTGGATTGATTCCCAGCCGTTCGCCGCGCAGTTTGATTTGCCTGGCACTTTCTTCGCCTGAAATATATAGCACTTTCCCGCAAGTCTTCGAGAGCTTATCGGCGACTTCAAGCAGCAATGTGGATTTGCCAATTCCGGGATCGCCGCCTATCAAAATCAAGGAACCCGGTACGATACCGCCGCCTAAGACTCTATCAAATTCACTGATGCCGGAAGGCTGCCGCGAATCGTCCTGGCTTTCGATGTCTTGATATGCCAGCGGTGTGGCTTCTCTCATGCGAAACAATCCGCCACGCGGCGAAGCGTCGGTCTGCAAGGCTATCGGCTTCTCTTCCGCAAAAGAGTTCCACTCACCGCAATCAGGGCATTTGCCCATCCATTTCGGCTGTTGCGCGCCGCAGTTCTGACAAACATAAACCGTTCTTGAGCCTTTTGATTTCGCCATAAAATACCTATGAACCGTATCGCCCTATTTAGGCTGATACGTTGTATTGTCACCGATAAATGTAAATTGATTCTCCCTCAAATAGAAAATAGCAAATAGACCAACCGAAGATTCAAAAGAAAAAACCTCATTGCCAAAAATATCACTAAATTCTTTGAGGGTTCCTTGCTCTTGTAGCCAGGAAATGAATTCTTCTTTTGACCAGCCGGTTATGTGCTTTTGTAACGCAATAGCCTGAGAAACGATGTCAATTAATGTAAAAGACGAAGTTGACTTCATAAGAGAATTCTATTTGTGATTCACCCGAATAAGTATCAGGCAAATTCCGCAATTGATTCAAGCCCATTCTATTTCGGGGAATAAATTCTGTAGCAGAAGGTAAGAGAATCCAGTTTACGGAAGTGAGGTGTGATTTTGCTAACTCAGTAAATCGCTGTTTTTATTTAAAACAACCGAAAGCCCGAAATTATTCTTTCAACTTTTCAATGCGTGCTTCGGTGATACGATTGCGAGTGGTCGCTTGCACAGTCAAGCGCAGTCCGTTGTATTCAACGCTTTGACCATCCAACATCAAATGTCCGGCGCGCGCCATCATAAAACCTGCGACGGTGTGATAGCTGTCGGATTCGGGAAGTCCGAGTTCAAGCAGCTTGTTTGCGTCTCGAATCGAGAGGTTGCCAACAACTGTAAAGCTTCCGTCCCCTTGTTCGATGATTTGCTTTACGGCGATCTCGTCGTGTTCGTCGCTGATATCGCCAACGATCTCTTCGAGCAAATCTTCAAGCGTCACCAAACCTTCTACGCCGCCATGTTCGTCAACAATTAAAGCCAGGTGCGCACTGGACTTTCTCAAGATGCCCAGCGCGTCGTTCAGTTTTACGGAATCGGGCAAGAAAACAGCAGGTCTGAGCAACTTATCAAGGGTGATGTTTTTGGCTTGTCTTACGGAACGACTTAAATCTTTGTAGAGCACAACGCCCAAAACGTTATCGAGCGACTCACGATAGACAGGCATACGCGAATAGCCCAACCGCTCAAACGTCGCAACCATCTCTTCGAGTGACATATCTACAGCCAGCGCTTCAATCTCTGTTCGCGGAGTCATAATCGCGCCAACTTTTTCATCGGTAAATTCAAAGACGTTATCAATCAAGGTGCGTTCGTCTTCGATAAGATGCCCGCTCTTCTGGCTCAAGGCAATCAAATGACGCAGCTCTTCTTCACTGTAAGCCTTCGAGTGTTCGTCCGTCGCCTGAAGCCCAAACAGGCGCAAAGCCATTGACCCCGATTTGTTGATCATCCAGATTGGCAACTTAAACGCTTTTTCAAATAACTCCATCGGGCGTGCCACCGCTAACGCGACTTTTTCGGCGCGGTCAAGCGCAATTGCTTTCGGCATATATTCACCAAGCAAGAGATGGAGATAGGTAACAACAATTAACGCCAAAGCCGTTGCGATTGAATGTGCAGCTAAAAATGCAGGGACGGTTGCAGGAATTATTTTATCAAGAACAGGAGTTAACATATGAGCGAAAGTCTCTTCGCCCAACCAACCGAGCACCAGACTTGCAATGGTAATTCCAACCTGACAGGTTGAGATGAAGGCTGTGAGATTGTCCAGGAACCGCATCACGATTCCTGCGCGCTTGTTTCCGTCTTCATAGAGCGCCGTGATGCGCGAACGACGGACACTGACCAAAGCGAACTCAGCGGCGACAAAATATCCGTTTGCCAGAACAACCAGAAACACGATTACCAGTCGAATCAAGATAGCAGTTAACGACAAATCACCCATAAGATTCCAAATAGTAGCAATCCCAGATGCAGTTGACCAGTTCACAAGGCTTGAAATATTCAATCTTTCCCTCTCCAGGTTTCTTCTCTTGACAATATTTTGATAGATATGTACCAATATACCAGGGAATTATTTTAAATAGATTATGAGAAAGACTGAGAAGAAATCACAAAAAGCAGCGCCGGAGCCAATACTGGTCGAACGTGTACAGACAGGCATACGGTTGGAGAAACGTTTGCTCAAGGTTTTGAAAGGACTGGCAGAGTACCACGATATGTATGTAGGAGATCTTTTAGAAGGCATCGTCCTTCATGCATTCGATGGGAAGAGTCCGTTTGGCAAGGAGTCGCTCGGTCGCATTGCTGACCTCAAGCGAATCTACGACCTTGACCTTGATGCAACCGCAAGCCATAGGCTCATAGAAAAAAACGAAGTGACGAAGGCTCCTACCTTGTCAAAACGCGCCAAACGAAGAGGACAGGAATGAATAGTTTCCATCTGAAAGATCAGGATTTTATTGAAGAATTCGAGACTTGCGCCCTCTCTGGCGAAAGTTTTCATCACCAAGACCACATCAGATTGGCTTGGTTGTATTTGTGTCGCTATACATTGATTGACGCGCTGATCAGATTTTCCGAAGGTTTAAAACGGTTTGCGATTGCAAATGGGAAAGCCAATCTTTACCACGAAACCATTACTTTGGCATACATATTTTTGATTCAAGAGCGCATGAAACGTTGCGGCATTGAGCAAAGTTGGCAGGAGTTTGCAGATGCCAATGCCGACCTCTTAGATTGGAAAAACAGCATACTAAAAACCTACTACGCTGACGAAACGCTTCGTTCGGAATTTGCCAGATCGGTTTTCGTCTTTCCCGACAAAGCTCTCAACGTTTCTTAACCTCTGGCGATTTGTCAGTTTTTCAGGCTATCCAATTGCTGGCTCGTTCGACGGCGCGATGCCATGCTGCGAGCAAATCTTCACGCTCCGGTTGAGACATATTCGGCTCAAAAACTTTATCGCGTTCCCACATCTCACTGAGTTCATCAACGCTCGACCAATAATCAACCGCAAGTCCTGCAAGATAAGCCGCGCCCGCTGCCGTGGTCTCCGCATTCTTCGGGCGAACAACAGGGATGTTCAATATATCTGCTTGAAATTGCATCAAGAAATTATTACTCACCGCGCCGCCGTCAACTCGTAACTCCTTCAATTCGATGCCCGAATCGTCGCGCATACAGGCAAGCACATCGAAGGTTTGATAAGCGATGGATTCGAGCGCAGCGCGCACAATATGTTCTCTGGTTGAGCCACGAGTCAATCCAGCGATAGTCCCGCGAGCATATTGATCCCAGTGCGGCGCGCCCAGTCCTACGAACGCGGGAACGAAATAGACGCCGCCATTGTTTTCAACACTCGTTGCCAAATGTTCAGTTTCTGCCGCGCTAGCGATTATCTTCAAGCCATCGCGCAACCATTGAATGGCCGCGCCTGCGATGAAAACGCTCCCTTCAAGGGCGTATTCCATAGGCGAATCATTAATTTGCCAGGCGATCGTTGTAAGCAAATTGTTCTTTGATTTGACAGGTTGTTTGCCTGTGTTGAGCAACATAAAACAGCCCGTCCCGTAGGTGTTTTTTGACATTCCGGGCTTTGTGCAGACTTGTCCGAAGAGCGCCGCTTGTTGGTCACCGGCATTACCAGCGATAGGAATCGAGCGACCGAATAGTTCCGCGTCTGTTTCACCTATGATGGCGCTTGAAGGCGCAACGTGCGGCAAGACTTCGCGAGGCACATTCAATGCGGCTAACAACTCGTCATCCCAGTCGCCTGTCTTGATGTTGAATAAAAGTGTGCGGCTGGCGTTCGATGGGTCTGTGGCGTGAACTCGTCCGCCTGTGAGTTTCCAGATCAGCCAGGAATCAACTGTCCCGAAAGCCAGGCGACCTTTTGCGGCGAGTGCGCGCGCGCCTTCAACATTGTCCAATAACCATTTCACTTTCGTGCCTGAAAAGTACGCGTCCAGAACCAACCCCGTGCGGTCTTGAAACATCTGCGCCAAACCTTCGACCTTCAAACGGTCGCAATCTTCGGCGGTGCGACGACATTGCCAGACGATAGCGTTGTAGATAGGCTCGCCGGTTTCGCGATCCCAAATAATTGTTGTCTCTCTTTGATTCGTGATACCAATTGCGGCAATTTGATCAGCCTTGATGTTGTTGTCTTTCAACACGCATTGTGCGGCGTTGAGTTGCGAAGACCAAATCTCGGCAGGGTTATGCTCAACCCATCCGGGCTGTGGATAGATTTGTTCAAACTCTTGTTGCGCGGTGGCTACAGGCTTCCCATGTTCATCAAAAAGAATGGCGCGAGAACTTGTGGTGCCTTGATCAAGGGCGAGTATGTAAGTTTGGCTCATCAATTTTTTCTCCGATTCCGAAATTCCTCTACGGCAAGATGTGCTATCATACCACCGCTTTTGAACATCCCCAAGAAGCGGCGTAGTTAAATTGTAAGATAAATAAAAATGCTCGCATCTATACTTACGATGAGGTCGAAATGGATTTGATCAGCACTCTCGGTTTAGCGATGGGTTCGTCCTGGGTCTCAGGAATCAACCTCTATGCTGCGGTTGCAACATTAGGTTTGCTCAGTCGTTTTGCCCAGTTTCAATTGCCGGGCGAGTTAAGCGTCGTCAATAACTGGTGGGTCATTGGCGTAGCGATTGCTCTTTATTTAATAGAGTTTTTTGCAGATAAGATCCCTTACCTTGACAGCGCCTGGGATGCGGCTCATACCTTCATCAGAGTGCCGGCAGGTGCAGCTCTAGCGGCGGCATCATTCGGAGATTATGACAAAAGCGTCCAGGTGATAGCCCTCTTATTAGGCGGCGGCATTGCCCTCAGTTCACACGGCACAAAAGCAACTTCACGAATGGCTATCAACACCAGCCCTGAGCCAGCGTCGAACATCGCTGCAAGTCTGGTTGAAGATGTTGTGTCGGTAGGTTCGATTTTTCTAGCCGTTTATTTTCCCATTGTGATCATCGTGATCGTAGTTATTTCGGTTGTCATCGCCATCTTCATCCTGCCGAAAATCTGGCGTTTCTTGCGTAATGTAGGCGCAAAGATTCGTAAAGTCTTTGTGCCGGCAGAATAGTCAGGCTACCGAATCAAAAAATCTATTCTGCGAAAGTAATTGATTGACTGCTTGATTTGATAGTCGAATCTTCACCAACAGGCGCAAAGCTCAATTTAAAATCAGCGCACTAAAATACAATGAATTGCCTTCGCGCCCGTTAGTGAAATCGAAGCGTTTGAGATTACTGTTCCGTGCTGCTCAAGCTGCGGGCTTGAGGCGGAAGCGCCTTCGGATGGAACTTGCGAGCGTAGGTGTAAACGTAGCTTCGCAAGTTATAGTAGTATGAATTAAAGCCGAAATCGTCTATCTCTTTCAGGGCTTGTTCGACAGTCCATTGGCTTTTTGCGACGCGATAAATCGCGCTCATCTCACCTACACGATTCACCCCGTCCGTGCAAAAAACATAAAAAGGCCCCTTTGATTTATCTTCTGTCACGGATACAAATTCTTTGGCTTTTGTATCCGTTGGCGGTTCCCAGACGCTTGTGGGAAGCCAGTAATATTTCATACCACTGCGTTCCGCCGCGATACCTATGTCAACCGTATGATCGTAAATTGAACGCAGGTCAACGACTGTTTTGACGCCGAGCCGTCTTAACGTTTCAATGCCACCCTTCGCAGGTACAGAACCACGAATATAATTCTCGTCAAGCCTATGAAAATACGGCAAGGTTGCAACCACCTGGGCACTATCGTCTGGGATTGGCAAGAGTTGAGACTCTGTGTTGCCAGTCTCTTGCGAAGGCCCGGCTTGAACAGGAGTGACGTTGCGATTTCTACAAGCCAGGAGTACAGGAAAACCAATTATGATTACGAATATTGCGACGATTAAACTTCTTCTACTCAAGGTAAAACTTCCTTCAGTCAGCTTTTCGGGCTAACACGCTAAATTTATTTATAACTCATCTATTCGATGTTGCCAAGAATGATTCTTACGTCATAAGTTGCAAAATAGTTTTGTTGCATCAAAATCCAATTATCAAATCTGTTGAAGCCTGGAGTCGTATTCCAATACACCCTTTTGGATGGTTTTTAACAATTTTTGATTTAATGCGTTGCATAATTTTGTCACTTCCTTTTTATAGTTAAAAATTCCCCTTAGTCGCAGCCGCCAATTTGAAGGTTGGCTTTAATTCAGTTTGACTGAATTCGTCCAATGAAAGTGCAGAAATGTTTCCAGAGATGAAAGCTAACAATCTTATTTTACAAGGGTTTCTCAGGTATTTCTTGCAGCGTATTCAATACAGAAAGACGTGGCACATAGATAGCATATAGTTTTCGGATACTTTTGCTTTTTTTATTGTCTATTTTGTGAATAAGGGTTTTCTTATGCTGGCTGAGCGCCTTGAAGGTCAAGGTTCTAAATCAAAAGCGGTTGAATGGATAGTCGGGTCCATTGGGTTTTGCGTTTTTGTTTACTCAGCCTACCGTGCCGCGACCGGCACAATTGAGCCGCAATGGATACTTTTAAGCTTAGTCACTATTTTAATCATTTCCCGAATAGACATAAGGTTACCGAAATCATCAATTGCGATCACTCTGTCTGACACCTTCATCTTCATTTCTGTTCTTTTGTTCGGCGTTCCCCTATCTGTCGTGCTTGCGGGGGTCGAAGCGGCGATCAATTCACTGACCCACAAAGAGACGAGACGGTTCGCATTGTTCAATTCTACGGCGATGAGCTTTTCGATTTTTGTGGCGGCAAGTTGTGTCGAATGGGCTTTTGGCGATTTTCAAATGGTGTCGAGTAGTTTTGGCGCGCTTTTAGTAGCCGCTTCTCTGCTGGCTCTCATTCATTTCCTCATCAATTCAAGTCTAGTTGGATTGATGATAAGTCTCAGAAGTAAGCAGAATTTTTTCACTGTTTGGAAAGATTCCGTTTTGTGGACTTCGATATCAACCTTTGTTGGCGCAGCGACAGCTTGCCTTATCTTCAAACTAATTTCAGTTGTCTCGTTTTACGCTTTCATCATAGCTGTACCGATTCTCGTGATCATTTATTTCGCGTATAAAGTCTACCTGGATAAAGTGGAAGACTCGAATCGTCACGCTGAAGAGATGGCCGCCTTGCATCTGAGAACCATTGAAGCTTTAGCCATAGCTATAGACGCCAAAGATGAGGTAACACACGATCATGTTCGTCGCGTACAAATTTATTGTACAGGTTTGGCGAGATTATTCGGCTTGACCGACCCGGAAATTGAAGCGCTCAAAGCCGGCGCATTGCTTCACGACATAGGAAAGCTTGCCGTTCCCGATTACATTTTAAACAAGCCGGGCGCTCTGACCGCTGCCGAGTTTGAAAAGATGAAAGTTCATACCATCGTAGGCGCAGAGATTTTGGAGCGTGTGGGCTTTCCTTACCCTGTCGTGCCTGTGGTTCGCCATCATCACGAAAGATGGGACGGGCGTGGATACCCTGACGCTCTGCGCGGCGACGAAATTCCCATTACCGCTCGCATATTGGCTATTGCAGATTGCTATGATGCGGTGCGCGAAGAACGTCAATATCGTAGAGCGATGACGCGCCACGAAGCAATTGAATTACTGCGTCAAGGCAGCAACACAACCTTTGATCCGAATGTCGTTGCCGCTTTTCTTGACCATCTGGATGAATTTGAAACCGAGATTCGAGAACAAGGTTTACAACTGCAAACTTTCAGTTCATCAAGAGAAGAGTGGGAACTGAGCAAAAAGAAGAAAACGGAAACCGGGCCGGTTGCCTACGAGCGCATACGCAGCGCACATCGTGAAGTCATCACGCTCTACGACATCGCGCAAACCATCGGCAAGAGCCTTGATCTACGCGACACCTTTGCGGTCTTCTCTTCGAGATTGCACGATATAGTAGGCTATACAACTTGTGTTCTATATCTGAAGAAACAGGACACGGGCGAAATCGAAGCGGCTCATGTTTCAGGGCGTAATGCCGAGATTATGAAGGGCAAAAAGATGTCGATAGGCGTAGGCATAGCTGGATGGGTTGTCGCCAATTCTCACCCCATGCACAATAGCGATCCGCGTCTCGATTTTGATGCCCTGCGTATGGATATAAAAGAGACCTATCGCACGGCCACAGTTGTACCGATGATTAAAGATGATGAAGCGATAGGGGCCTTAGCGCTCTATTCAGCTGATATCGCCTCTTACCAAATGGATCATTTGCGCCTGGTTGAAGCGGTTGCCAAACTCTCTGCTGACGCCATCGCTAACGCTGTCCATCACGGAAAGACCGAGGCCAATGCCTTAACAGACTCACTGACAAGCTTGCCAAATGCCAGAGCCTTGCGTTACCGATTCGATGAAGCGGTTGATCGCGCCCATCGTCACAGGGACAACTTCTGCGTCATGATGATGGATTTGGATGGCTTCAAAGCCGTAAACGACAAGTTGGGGCATCAAGCAGGCGACAATGTTTTGATCCATATTTCAAGATTGCTGGTCAGTCAAACTCGTTCTTCGGATTTCATAAGCCGATATGCAGGCGATGAATTCGTAGGTGTCATGCACATCAGTATGGAAGAAGCGAAAGAGTTGGTGCAGCGCATTCAAAAAGTCGTAGAAGGCTATAATTTCGGGACAAAAGATAAACCCATATTTATAGGCGTGAGCGCAGGATTCTCCTTTTTTGATGTTGATGGAACAACTCTGGACGAATTGATTTTAGCTGCTGACAGAGATATGTACGCCAATAAGATGAAGCGAAAAGAGCTAGCCTCTCAATCAACACCTATGAACTCAGCAGACTTGGAAAACTACCGCGTGATGTGAAGTAGAAATAGTAGGCAGTAGGCAGTTTGTTTGATATTTGAATTCATCAATAAACATTTTGAATCTAAAATTAAGCCTTTTTGATATTTCACAAAATGCTTACTGCCTACCGCTTACTAATTCTTAAACTGCCTACTGCTTACTGCCTACTGCCTACTGTTATCTCAATGAACTTTGATGACGGTAACAGTGAGATCGTCTTCGGGCCCGCCTGTGCTTGCAGCATAACTACGCACGTCATCGGTTACAGTTTCACAAATCCCCTTTGCCGAAAGTGTTGCTGCATCGCGAACTATTTTCTCAAGCCGATTTAAGCTGTATGGCTCATCGCATTCGCTACAGGCTTCGGTAACACCGTCCGTGTACATTATGAGAATATCGCCCGATTGAAAAGCGACCACAGATTCCGAATAGCGCGAATTTTCAAAGATGCCAAGCGGCAATCCGCTATGTTCGAGCAACTGGCTGGTGCCATCGGCTCGAATCAATAATGGCGGATTATGCCCTGCGTTGATATAGAGCAGACGTTTATTTTCAGGGTCTATCAAACCATAAAAGGTTGTAATGAAACGCTCGCCATCGGTTGTTTCATAAAGCAATTTGTTGACCCGTGACATCACGACGCGCATAGCGAATTCGTTGATCAATATCGCGTGTATGTAAGCGCGGAAGGTCACCATAATCAAAGCCGCTGCTAATCCTTTTCCTGAAACATCTGCAACCAATACGGCTAAACGATCGGTTACCGAATCAATGAAGTCAAAATAATCACCGCCAACTTCGCGCACAGGAATCGTCATTCCATGAATATCGAACCCTTCCAGCGTAGGGAAGACACGCGGTAACAGGTTATCTACGACCTTTCTCGCAAGATCGAGTTCCCTTTCAGCGTCCTTCTGCTTTGTTACTTTTTGATAGAGCAGCGTGTAGTCAATCGCCGACGCCGCCAGCGAAGCAAACATGGTCAATAACTTCAAGTCTTCTTCATCGAAGCCGTTTATCCAATCGGCTTCCAGATTGATGACCCCTAACACTTTTCCATCAGCGCGAATAATCGGGGCGGCGATTTCAGAAAGCGTCTCTGCGCGAGCTTTGATATATCGGGTATCTTGCTTTACATCACTGACGATTTGAGCCTTTCCGTTATTGAGCACCCAACCGATGATGCCGCTTCCCGACGCCAAAAAATCATCCTCTGCAAAGGGTGAAGGATAACCACGGGCTTTGAGTTCATAGACCGCATCGGTCTTGGTATCGACAACGCATATCACCGCCGCAGAGTAGTTAAGGAGTTCTTTGAGGGAATCGAAAATCGTGTCAACCACTTCTGCCAGATCGAGC
>JANMSG010000771.1:0-8875 GCA_031389065.1 Acidobacteriota bacterium
ACTGAGGACTGAGGACTGAGCAAATAAGAAACGATGATGCAGGAACAATGAATGATGAACAAGAGAGTGCAAAATTACTCCATCATTCATCGTTCGGCCTCCATACTTCTAAAATCCTCAGTCCTCAGTCCTCAGTCCTCAGTCCTCAGTCCTAAAATATGAAGACCTATTTCAGACTCTTCAATCAATTCATCCTTCGCGCACTGGCGCGCGAAAAGCTGCGCTCAAGCATTACGGCTTTAGGTATCAGTTTAGGTGTAGGCGTGATGATTGCAATTCGCCTTGCCAACGCCAGCGCGCTTGATTCATTTCAAGCTGCGACAGAGTCCATCGCCGGAGAGACTTCCATTCAAATCACTGGCGCTGCGGGTCGCTTCGATGAATTGAAATTACGCGATTTGAATTGGCTGCGCGATTACGGACAACTCAGCCCTGTCATCGAAGGCTGCGCCTTAACAGAGTCAGGAGTCAGAAGTCAGGAGTCAGGAGTTGAAAAACAGGAAGAAAAAACGACAAACGATAAACAAACTCTCAATTCCGACCTTCAACCTTCCCACTCAAATGCGCAAACTAAGGACAAAGGACAAAGGACTAAGGACTCGCAAAGCGACGGAGAGTTTCTTCAAATTCTAGGCGTTGATGTATTGCTCGACCGTTCGCTTCGTCGTTATCAATTGCTGCAATTGAATGCTGATGAAAAAATGGCGACAACGCGCGATTTTTTACGGCTGCTTACAGACCCGCAAGCCATTATCATCACTGAAAAATTCGCTCGCAAAAATAGCCTTTCCATAGGCGATAAACTGCCGCTCATCTTAGGCGACAGGCGACATGAATTTATGATTCGCGGACTCTTGCGCGACGAAGGCCCGGCGCGCGCCCTCGACGGCAACTTCGCGTTGATGGATATAGCCGCCGCGCAACTCGCTTTCAATCGTTTAGGGTTTCTTGACCGCCTTGACATAAAACTCAAACCTGAATTTTCAATCGAAAGAGCCGAAGCGGAAATCACTGATCGATTGCCGGCAGGCTTGAAGCTTGCACGTCCTTCGTCTTCCTACAATCAAGTCGAAAAGATGATTGCGGCGTTTCATTTCAACCTGAGCGCGCTCGGTTCCATAGCCCTGCTTGTCGGCTTGTTTTTGATTTACAACACGATCTCCATTTCAGTCATCTCGCGCCGCCAAGAAGTCGGCACCCTGCGCGCCATCGGCGCTTCACGCCGCACCATCCTGTCGCTCTTTTTAGGCGAAGCAATTTTGTTAAGTATCGTCGGCACCATCATTGGGCTAGGCATAGGACGTTTGATGGCGAACGCGGCTGTACGGGCTACGGCAACAACGGTTGATACGTTTTATATAGCAACCGCGGCGACGGAATCGGCGGCGCGTCATTCGCTCACCTTACTTGATGCGTTGCTGGCGTTTGCCATCGCCTTGCCGCTTGCGCTTGCGGCTGCGGCATTGCCGGCGCTGGAAGCCTCGCGCGTCAGACCCGTTGAAGCGATGCGCGGGGCAGAGCGTCTGGCTGCGAGTTTCAAACCGGCGCGTAAATATCTCGTCTTCGCGTTTTCGTTATTTGCGCTTGGCTACCTTTTCAGTCGCCTGGATGCAATCAAAGGCTTGCCTGTGTTTGGATATTTATCGGCGCTCGCTTTGATGTTCGGCGGCGCTTTCCTGGTGCCGAATGCGTTGTCGCTCGCGTGTCGCGTAATGGCATGGTTAAGTTCAAAAACGGGACCAATTGGCAACTTCTCCTACATCAAACGCAAGCTTCAAATTGAGGCGAAGCTTGCCGGCGCGAATCTGCGCGGCGCGATTCCCCGCGTGTCAATTTCGGTGGCGGCTCTGGCGGTGAGTTTGGCGATGATGGTGGCGATTTCGATCATGATCGGGAGCTTTCGCGAAACCGTCTCTTATTGGGTTGACCAATCGCTGGTCGCCGATATTTACGCGAAACCTTTGACCCGAACTTCGACAACTGTTGACAGCGAAATCGCTGACGAAGCCATAGCCATGTTTAAAGCTGACGCGGCGGTCGAAGCAGTTTACCCGTACGCCTCTCAGTCTTTGAATTTTCAAGGAAGCTTGATCTCATTAGGCTCAAGCGATTTTTCAATCTTCGGAAAACACGGACGCCTGCTTTTCAAATCGCCGACCGACGGTCGCGAAAAAATAGTCGGCGCAGTTGATAAAGATGAGATTGCTGTATCCGAAAGTTTCTCACTGCTCTTCAAAAAACAGACGGGCGATGTCATTGAACTGCCGACATCAGCAGGTTCACATCCGTTCAAAATCGTCGCCGTTTATTATGACTACACGAGCAATCGCGGCACTGTAGTGATGGACGATACGACGCACGCAAAGTATTTCGACAGAATAAAGCCCGCCAGTGTTTCGATCTATTTGAAAGAAGGCACCAGCGTTGAAGAAGCCAGAGACAGACTGGCGCAAACCATTGGCAAGCAGTTTCAACTCGTCATCACGACCAACAGCACGATTCGCAGCGAAGTGATTCGCATATTCGACAGCACCTTTTCGATTACCTATGCGCTCGAATTAATTGCCATCGTGGTGGCCGGGCTTGGCGTGGTTTCAACGCTCATCACCTTGATTTTGGAACGCCGCCAGGAACTCGCTATGCTCAGTTTCTTAGGCGCAAGTCGCGCGCAGATTCGCCGCATGATTGTCATAGAAGCGCTGTTGATTGGCGGCGTCAGCGAAGTCATAGGCGCGATTATCGGCACGCTGATGTCGCTGGTTTTAATTTACGTCATCAATGTGCAATCGTTCGGCTGGACGATTCAATTTCATTTCCCGATCGTTTTCTTACTGCAATCAGCGGCGGCGATTTTGCTCGTCACGGCAATTGCAGGTTTGTATCCGGCTGCCAGAGCGGCAAAAGTAGGAAGCATACGCTTTGCGGAGTAAGCAGTAGGCAGAAAACAGTAGGCAGAAAACAGTAGGCAGTAAGCAGTAGGCAGTTGGCAGTAAAGAGACAGTTTGCGGCAGCAGTAGGGGGAAGTAAATTTATGAGAATCAAATTGCGCAACCATACAACTAGCACTTCAAAGTTTACACGCTTGGCATCAACTTCATTCTTTTTGCTGGCAGTGGCTTGTTTTCTTCTGCCAACAGCCTTCTGCCTACTGCCTACTGCCTCTCAATTGTCTGAACCAAATGCGGTGAACAAAGAAGGTTGGCGCGAAGCAAGGGCTGGCTATCCATACACGTTTCCGCGTGACCACGCTTCGCATACCGATTTCAAAATCGAGTGGTGGTATTACACGGGCAATCTCGAAACGAAAACCGGCAGACGATTCGGCTATCAATTAACTTTTTTCCGAACCGGAGTGACGCCGCAAATCACCAATCCTTCGCGTTGGGCTGTGCGCGATTTGTACATGGTTCACTTTTGCATTTCAGACATTGAGCAAAAAGCTTTTCACTCGTTCGAGAAATTGAATCGCGCAGGCATTGGTTGGGCTGGCGCGGAAACCAATTTTTATCGTGTCTGGAATGAAAATTGGCAAGCCCAACTCGAAGGCAAAGACCATCTCGTCAAAGCAGACCATGGTGATTTCCAATTAGACTTGCGCCTCTCACCCGAAAAAGCGGAAGTCATTCACGGCGAAAACGGCATCAGTCAAAAAGGCTCATCGGCAGGCAACGCTTCGCATTACGTTTCGCTGACCCGGCTGCGCTCAACAGGCAGCATCAGGGTTGGCGGCGAAATCTTTACAGTGACTGGACTCAGTTGGATGGATCATGAATATGGCACCAGTTTTCTGGAAGAAAATCAAACCGGGTGGGATTGGTTTTCGATTCAACTTGATGACAACCGCGAGTTAATGATCTTCCAGATTCGCCGCGCCGATGGTTCGATTGATTCGCGTTCAAGCGGCACGTTGATAGAAGCGGACGGCCGCGTCGTGCACATTCCTTTCACTGAGTTCGCGCTCAAACCAGCGGGTAAGAGTTGGCGTTCAGAAAGTAGTGGCGCCAATTACCCTACCGAGTGGCTGATCGAATTGCCCAGGTTTGATTTGCGTTTAGCTGTGAGCGCGGCGTTTGACAATCAAGAACTGCGAACGACGGAAAGCACGGCGGTGACCTATTGGGAAGGCAGTGTCAATGTTGACGGCACAAGCAGCGAGCGAAAAATAAAAGGGCGTGGCTATCTTGAAATGACCGGCTATTCGGGACAAAACATGGGTGCGATTTTTCAATAGCACTCTCATAAAAAAACCACCAATGATTTAGAGCAGATTGCTACTGGGTGTTCGCTAAAGCTCAGCTTGTCGGTGTTTGAATCTGCGACAAACTTCAGTTTGTCGGACTTTCACGCCGTAAACTGAATTGCAAACCAATTTAAAAAATAGAAAGGCTGGCGAGTTTATTCCCGCCAGCCTCTTCTCAAACTCGCTATTTGCGCGAGTCTTATGCAGCGATACGAGAGCCTTCATTGCTCAATCGCAATTCGTAAATCGAGTCCATAGCCGCAGCCGCGATGCTCGCTTCCGCTTCGTCGCGGTAGAACTCAAGTTTTTCCGTCTCGGCGTTTATATCAACGATTACTACATCGCCAAGTCGCACCTGCCTGGTTGCGGCAAGGTTGGCTAACGCGTTGACCAGGAATCTTTCAATGGCGCGTTTCAAGTGGCGCGCACCATAACGAAGTTCTATGCCTTCATTCAACAAAAACTCTTTTGCTTCATCAGTGACTTTGAAGGTGAAGCGTTCGCCCATACCTTCGTCAATTCTTCGTTGAACCGCCTTCAGTTCAAGCTCCAGAATCTGGCGCAACTGCTGATGCTTGAGGCTGCGGAAGACGATAACCTTG
Organism: Acidobacteriota bacterium; assembly: GCA_031389065.1. Lineage (GTDB taxonomy): Bacteria > Acidobacteriota > Blastocatellia > UBA7656 > UBA7656 > JACQDB01. The sequence goes on from JANMSG010000771.1 coordinate 4,843, forward strand.
TCTATGCGGTTCATAAACTCAGGCGAAAACTTCCGCCGCGCCGCTTCCATTGCAGTGCGATATATTTTCTGATCCAAGTCAGACTCTTCAAGGTTGGCTTTCTTTGCCGGGGCAAAGCCGATGGAGCCGGTAATGAGTTCGCTCATCTCTTTGGCGCCCAAATTCGAAGTCATAAAAATCATTGTCTGCGAAAAATCAACCTGACGATTGTCGCCCAACGTGAGCCTTCCTTTGTCCAATACGCCCAATAATAACTGCCATAGCGCGTCGGAAGCTTTCTCAATCTCATCAAGCAAAATGAAGGTGAAAGGATGCTCTTCCGTTCGATACTTGTCGAGATTTTCTTGCGAAAGCATAGGCGTAGTCTCGCGGTGACCGAGGTAGCCGGGAGGTGAACCAATCAATTTCGCAATCTCATGGGAATGCTGAAATTCCGCGCAATCAATTTTAATTACCGCATTGCGATCGCCGAATATCTTTTCAGCAGCGGCTTCGACGACATGAGTTTTCCCAGCGCCTGTCGGGCCTAAAAATAACATCGTTCCAATAGGTCGTGAGGTGTTTGTCATTCCCGCCTGAAAGACTTGATAGAGCGAGGCAATGCTGCGAACGGCTCTCTCTTGTCCAATCACGCGATTACGAAGCCCATTCTCGAATTCTTGCGCATGCGGACTTTTCGCGTCCGGGTCAAGAACTATCATTGTTCTTCTCTGTTCGTTGTTTTTCATCTTACACCTTCCTTCAGCGCCCTGTTCCTTTTTGTTGCCGCCTGTCAAAGCGTCGTCACTATCAGGTTGCCTAACCTACTACAACGCAACTTTGATGCCGCCATTTTATTTTTGGTTTTCTCGACATCCTTTGGCGCGCTCGTCTGTATGAATGCTTGCTCTAAATTTATTTGCAATAAAGCTTTTTATGGCGCGCTATCAAATAACCGTTTTTTCTACTGCTTTCCCCAACACCCATCATGTACGAAAAAAAAGCATCCGGTGGATTAGGTTTTACAGATTTTGTCACCCATTTGAGCACCCCATATCGCACAATGTGTCACCGCTCTGGGGCATAACCCTGCTTTGTTTGCTATTTGCGCATTCAAAAATTCAAAGAGCCTAAGCATTGCAATGCCAGAATCAAACGAACAACTGCTTTTAAATAAAAATCCAAAATATCCAACGAACGATTCCATAAAAATTTGACACCTATTTTTCAGAAAATGTTCCGACATACCATTTGCCTGCTTTGACACACCATTTGATTCACCACGTCCGGCTAATTGATTCAATTTTTGATGAGCATCACTTTGTTCATTTCGCCCACGATACGCTAATATAGGCGCGTCAAATAACCCAGAGAGCATCAAGGAGAGGCGCAATGAAAGTAGCAGGCAAGGCTGCAATCATCACAGGTGGAGGCAAAGGCATAGGTCGCGCCATCGCTTTGTTGTTTGCTAAGGAGGGTGCCAAGGTTTTGGTCAATGGCACAACCAAAGAGGCTATCGAAGCAGTCGCCAGAGAGATCAACCAAGGCGGCGGACGCGCCTTCGCTTATCAAGCCGATATTGCTGACGAAGAAAACGTCAAGCAGATGATGGAAACCGCGCTTTCTGAATTTGGCAGGATAGACATTCTGGTGAACAATTCAGGCATAGCCGGGCCGACAGCACCTGTCGTCAACGTAAGTCTTGAAGACTGGCAGAGAACTTTTGCCGTCAATCTCACGGGCGCTTTTTTGTGCGCCAAGTATGCCTTGCCCCGTATGATTGAGCAAAAGAGCGGCTGTGTCATTAACATCACCTCCGTAGGCGGCTTGGGCGGTTATGCGTTGCGCAGCCCTTACTCGGCGTCCAAGTGGGGCATGATCGGACTGACGAAGACGCTTGCGCTCGAAGTCGGGCGTTATAATATCAACGTCAACGCCATTGCTCCGGGACCTGTGCGCGGCCCGCGCATCGAAGCAGTACTGCAAAAACGTGCTGAACAGATGGGACGCTCTTTTGCAGAAGTCGAGCAAGAGATGGTTGAAGGCACGGCGCTCAAACGCATGGTCGAAAACGAAGACATAGCGGCGATGGCGCTGTTTTTAGCTTCCGATGAAGGGCGCAACATCACAGGCGAAACGATCAATATCTCAGGCGGCATGCGCTTGTAAAAAGTTTGCCCTTCGTTGCGTGCTCGAATATGATTGCTGTCTATTTTGAAATCAAACGAAAAGGATAATTCATGAAAGGAATCGTACTGGCTGGTGGATTAGGAACAAGATTAGGCAGTCTTACTAAAATACAGAACAAACATACTCTTCCTGTTTACGACCGGCCAATGGTTTATTACCCGATTCAAACTTTGGTTGAAGCCGGTATGGATGAAATCCTGGTTGTGACAGGTGGCAACAGCGCGGGCGCATTTTTGAACCTGCTGCGTAACGGCGCGGAGTTCGGCTTGCGCCATCTCAATTACGCGTATCAGGAAGGCGAGGCAGGCATTGCTGACGCGCTAAAACTCGCTGAAGACTTTGCAGATGGCGGGCCCGTTTGCGTCGTGCTTGGCGACAACATTCTGGAAAACAGCATCGCTTCGTTCGTTAGAAAATTTCGCCATCAAGGCAAAGGCGCAAAGATGTTGTTGAGCAAGGTTCATGACCCACAACGATTCGGGGTTCCGGTATTTGATGACGAACGCATCATCCGCGTTGAAGAAAAACCGAAAGAACCGAAATCATCTTACGCAGTCATAGGCGTTTATATGTATGATAATCGCGTCTTTGACATCATCAAAACGCTGGCACCGAGCCGTCGCGGCGAGTTGGAAATTACCGACGTAAACAACGCTTACATAGAAGGCGGCGACATGAGTTGGGACGTCATAGACGGTTGGTGGACAGACGCAGGAACTTTCGACAGCTTGCTGAGAGCCTCAAATCTCGTGTCAGAATTGAAAGCAAAGAGTGGCGAGAAAAAAGCAGCAGGAAGCTAAACAGCTCGTGCCTATCATTGAAGTTGCACAGGATAGGCATCCAAAGGCACGAGCAAAGTCAGTACCACCTGTAATACGGATTTTACTCGTGCCTGAGCGCGGTAATCGGATCAAGGTTGGCGGCTTTCACGGCGGGCCATAAACCGAAAACGATACCGACGCCCACAGAACCAAAAAAACCAAAAGCCGCCGCCCAAACCGGTATCACCATCGCCAGCGAAGGGGCGATTGCCATAACAGCTTGTGCCAGAAGCCAGCCGAAAAACAGCCCGGCGAATCCACCTATGCCTGTCAATGTTACGGCTTCGGTTAAAAATTGCCAGATAATATCGCTCTTTTTCGCGCCTACTGCTTTGCGTATGCCGATCTCTTTGGTTCGTTCTGTAACCGCGACAAGCATAATGTTCATTACACCGATGCCGCCGACTAAAAAGGCGATCATGGAAATGCCCATAGTCACAAAGAAGACCCCGCCAATAATTTCGTCGAAAGTTTTGATGAACGAATCGGAAGTCATCATTTCAAAATCATTATTCGCCATTGGCGAGACGCCGCGATGAATTCGTAAGGCTTGCTCGATCTGCTCCAATCCTTCCTGCATGCGACCTTCACGCATACGCGCGACAATAAAGTTGTCGTCAATCGTCGGCAATATTTTGCGAAAGGTCCAATAAGGAATGATAAAATCGTTGTCCTCTTGATTCTCGCTACCGAAAGGTCCCGCTTTGAACTTTGTGAAAGTGCCGACCACGGTGAATTCTTGCCCCAGACAATTCACCTTTTTGCCGATTGGGTCTTCCATCGGAAAAAGCGCTTCGACGACGTTAAAACCCAACACACAGACATTGGCGCGATGTTCATTCTCTACATCATTGAAGTAGCGCCCGTGAGCCATCGTGGCGTTCATGATGAGTTCGCCAATCGGGAAACCGCCCATAAATTGCGGGCGAATCATTGATTTATCTTTGTACTTCAATTCCGGCGGCGATGGCGGTGGTTGCCCCGGCATCATGATTAGATAAGCAAGTCCGGGCGCTACATATTCAACAGCGGGCGCGTTCTCT
>JANMSG010000775.1:0-5475 GCA_031389065.1 Acidobacteriota bacterium
AGAGAACGCGCACAGCGGACTCTTAGCAAAAATACGCGAGAAAAAATCGCTCGATGACACTTTAAAAGAAGAGATGAAGACGGCGGTCAATGAATTCAAAGAAAGATTCAACGCTGAAAAAGCCTCGCAGGCAGCAGCGAAATAACTGGTAGTCGGTAGCCAGTAGTCGGTAGTCAGTGCGTAATGATTACCGGCTACCGGCTACCGGCTACCGACTACTGAAAAAAAATGCCAAATCTTCAAGATATTCGCAGACGGGTTCGTTCCGTCAAGAACTTACAAAAAATCACCAAAGCCATGAAGATGGTTTCTGCCGCAAAACTGCGTCGCGCGCAAGACCGTGTGGTCTCTGCTCGTCCGTATGCGGGAACCATGATGCGTATGCTCGGACGCCTGGCAGCGCGAGCCGGTGATTACAAACATCCGCTGCTCGATGTGCGCGAAGAAGATAAGCATTATGTTGTCGCGCTCGTAACTTCGGACAAAGGGTTGTGCGGCGCGTTTAACACCAACCTTATCAAAGCGGCGCAAAAGTTCATGCGCGAAAATGATGGCAAGACCTTCGAGATGGTAACGATTGGACGCAAGGGACGTGATTTTTTTCGTCGGCGCGTTGATGTGGTAAATGAGTACACAGATGTAACAAAAGTCGCTTTGACGCACGCGGGCGCTGCCGAAATTGCCCACGAATTGATGGAAAAATATACTGCGGAAGGCTCTACTGTTGACCGCGTTTTCATCATCTATAACGAATTTAAATCCGTGATGTCTCAACAAGTCCTCATCAAACAATTGCTGCCGATAAGCGCCGAAGCGTTCGAAGGTGAAAGTGACACGAAAGAATCGGAAGCGCAAATTGATTACATCTACGAGCAACCGGCGGCTGATATTTTAGGCACACTGTTGCCACGTTATGTGGAAACCCAAGTCTTCTACGCGCTGCTCGAATCAATCGCCAGCAACCACGCGGCGCAGATGACGGCTATGGATTCGGCGTCAAAGAACGCCGGCGAAGTCATAGACACACTCACCTTAAATATGAATCGTGTGCGTCAGGCGTCCATCACCCGTGAAATTATCGAAGTCGTATCCGGCGCGCAATCGCTTAGCAGCTAAAGCGAAAACTAGATATACAAGGGTAAGAAAGCGAATTGGGTCATCAAGGAACGACCCAATTCGCTTTCTGTTTTTTGCACTCCCCTTTCGCCGGGTTGTCATTTTATTTTTGCATTCAAAGCTCCCGCCTTTCTTGTTATCATCTCAAACGATGTCTGAAAATGTAATCACACCGTCGCTATCTGTCCCTGAACGTATTGTCAGATACTGGATTCCGGTCGCTCTGATGTTGAGTTTGATGTACTTTTTCTCAACCGATGTCTTTTCTGGCAGAAACACTTCTCGCGCCATTGAATGGCTCATGAAAATATTTGGCAAAGACCTGAGTCGCCCTGATCTGGGAGAAGCGAACTTTGCGCTTCGCAAGTTCGCGCACTTTTTCGAGTACGCGATTTTAGCATCGTTGCTCTTTCGAGCATTCCGCGCAGAGAGCCTGACGCAATGGCGATTCTCCTGGACTTCGTATTCGTTTGCGATCGTCGTTGTCTGGTCTCTGCTTGACGAGTTTCATCAAACCTTCACGCAAATGCGAGGCGGTTCCATCTACGATGCAATGATAGACTGCTCCGGCGGATTGATGGCGCTGCTTTGCATAACATTTTATTTCCGACGAAAAGAGCGCCGCACCGCACGGACCAGGAAAGCTTGAGCCTCAACCATCTGAAAAAATAAATCTTTCACCACTGAAAAAAAGTTGCAAACAAATCTCGAACCCTTCGTTCTGTGATTGCGTAGAAGTGATGTCGCAATTTTAATCTTGTTCTTCAAGGTTTTTCACGCACTTGAAAATTTTTTGAAAAAAGTTGTTGACACGACGTATCGAAATGTTGATACTGGGGTTTCTTTTTCGACTTTTAATGTCGGGAGAATAACAAAATTATGATGCTCAAAGGACAAAACGGAATAGCCAAAGCTTCGGCGACACGGTTGTGGCGCAAACGGCAGCAGAATGTCCGCTCGTTCATTGGGCGAACCCTTCGACCGAGTTCGCAACCTTCACATACGAATAATTTATTTATCAGCCTGAATACGATATGCGGTAAAAGAACAGTAGAAACCCTGTTCTCCGATTATCGAAGTATTCATTGATCCAGCGGGAGCGGCTTCCCGCTCCCGAAATCTCGCAAAAACAGAATCCACAAAAGCGACTTTTTAGGAGCGGGCAGCTTCCGAGCAATGAGTTCGGAAAATGCTTGCTCCTTTTTCGTTGTCTTGAAACTCCAAGTAGCCACACAGTTTGGCTCTGTTGTTTGAAAATTTAATCCGCTTTGATTGTTGGCATTCGTTTGACTCGCCAAGTTGGCAGAATGGAAATGCGATGGTCTGTAAATCCATTGGTCTTTAATGACTACAGAGGTTCGATTCCTCTACTTGGCATCCATAAGAGTAGGAGTGTGAGGTAACTGGCTAACCTGACGGTCTCCAAAACCGTTCATCCGGGTTCAAATCCCGGCATTCCTGCCACTGCGGAGGGTTCGCATAACGGTATTGCAGCGGTCTTGAAAACCGCCGGGTTTACACCTGTAAGAGTTCAAATCTCTTACCCTCCGCCAACCATCAAAATCTGGAGGCGTGGGTGAATTGGTAAAACCACTGATCTGCTACGTCAGCGTCCTAACCGACATACAGGTTCAAATCCTGTCGCCTCCGCCAAAGTGTGGACCCGTAGCTCAGTTGGAATTCAGAGCATTTGATTACGAATCAAGAGGCCGCAGGTTCGAGTCCTGCCGGGTTCATCAGATTACAAAGTGATAGAACCACTTGCGTTGGTGGAAATCTCTATCTAATTAGATGAGTAGATAGTTATTTAGCCGCCTGGTTGTTTAGTTTACGTGGGGGGTGCAGGAACCGGCAGACGCGCGGCGTCGAGAGTTTTCGCTCAATGGAGGTTCGACTCCTCTCCTTCACACTGAATGTAAGAATGCGGGAGTGGCGGAATTGGCAGACGCGGCAGACTCAAAACCTGTTGTCATCAATGACCCCTGTGAGTTCAAGTCTCACCTCCCGCACCAGTTCTGTAGACGACGAATTTGAAAATGCGGAAGTGGCGGAATTGGCAGACGCAGCAGGCTTAGACCCTGCCGCCATCAAAAGCATGCGAGTTCAAATCTCGCCTTCCGCACCAGTTTTTTTGTATAGCAGTTGTCACGAAACGGGCTAGGGTAGCCGGTTTCAAGGAATGCGGGTGTAGCTCAGAGGCCAGAGCGCGGGCGTGCCATGTCCGAGGCCGCGAGTTCAAATCTCGCCACTCGCTTCAATCTTTCATCGCGCGCGTAGCCAAGTTGGTTTAAGGCACGGCTCTGCAAAAGCCGTCATCGTGAGTTCAAATCTCACCGCGCGCTTTCCTATGCGGAGATGGAGCAAGAGACAGGCTCATACGGCTCATAACCGTAAAATCACCGTGTGCAACTCACGGCTCCGCCATGCAGGAATTGTGAAGGAGTAAAGCCTCCGCGCCCTAAAGGTCAAGAGGCTTCTCTTGGTAGATAGGAGAGATTATGGAATATCACAAAATAGAGACACTGTACGAGCGAGACTTGAAAACCTTTAAGGTGAAGCCTGGTGTGCTAAAGAACCAGACTTACGGTCTGTTGAAGCAATGGGAGTTTACCGAAAAGATTGATGGCACAAACATACGTGTAATTTGGCAAGACGGAAAACTGACATTCGGCGGCAAAACAGACAACGCACAAATTCACGTTGATTTGATACGCTGGCTTTACGAGAACGTCACTGCTGAGAAGTTGCGCCAGGTCTTTCCCGAAACAAACGCAGTGATTTACGGCGAGGGCTACGGCGCAGGTATCCAGAGAGGTGGCTTCTATAGTCCGACGAAGAGGCTAATCGTCTTTGATGTGCTGGTAGATAGCAAGTGGTGGCTCAACTGGGAGAACGCCTGTGACGTTGCCGCAAAGCTCGGATTGGACACCGTGCCGTATCTCGGTTTGATGACGCTAGAAGAGGCAACGGAGAAAGTACGGGCAGGATTCAAAACCGCGCTTGGCGATGGTACAGGGAATGCGGAAGGGCTAGTCGGCAGGCCGCAAGAGTGCCTGTTTGATAAGAAAGGCCACCGGCTAATTTTGAAGCTCAAAACGAAAGATTTTGAAGCCATAAGACCATAATCGCCCGCGCCCCTTGTAGGGGTCGTGAACGATGCCAAATTCCTCCCCATCGTAAATGAAGGAGTCTCCTTTGGCGGGAACGGATGAAAATTCAGAAGGGGGTGAGAGCCACGAAATGTTTTTGTGAGCGAATGAAAATTCTGTTTGCAGGATTACTGTGGGGCGTTAGGCAAGAGGTTAAGCCGCTTGACTTTCGATCAAGTATTCGCAGGTTCGAATCCTGTACGCCCTGCCAGATTCAGATGGTGGATGTAGCTCAATGGTAGAGCGCGAGTCTGTGGCACTCGTCGGTGCGGGTTCGAGTCCCGTCATCCACCCCAACGTTTGCGGAGCCATAGCTCAGGTGGTTTAGAGCACCCGGTTGTCAACCGGAAGGTCACGGGTTCAAGTCCCGTTGGCTCCGCCAAAATATAAACCTTGAAACAGGCTACAGGAGCCAGTTTCGTAACAGGTAGCATTCGACAAGACGGATTGGTAGCGCAGTTGGTTAGCGCATCTAATTCTTAATCAGGGAGTCGCGAGTTCGACTCTCACCTGATCTTGCGGGCTTTACCCCTGTAGTTTAATGGCAAAACAGCAGGTTTATATTCTGCAAGCGCCAGATCAGCGCGTGATCCGAGTTCGAGTCTCGGCGGGGGTATTTGAAAAACGGGTTGGTAGCTCAGTTGGTCAGAGCAGTCGCCTTTTAAGCGACAGGTCGAGAGTTCAAGTCTCTCCCGACCCATTGAAGCAGGTTTTAGGTCTTAGGTATCAGGTGTTAGAAAAATAGGCGTTGCAGGAATCTCCTGACACCTAATGCCTCTCACCTGAAACCTAATTTGAGGCGGAATAGCTCAGCGGCAGAGCGACGGTCTCATAAGCCGTATGGCGCGGGTTCGAGTCCCGCTTCCGCAATTTGAATGTTTGAAATTGTTCTGGTGTATCTCAGTTGGCAGAGAAGCCGATTGTTAATCGGAAGGTCGCTGGTTCGAGTCCAGCCACCAGAGCCAAAAAATTCTGGGCAGCCGTTGAATCTTGAACGTTCGGTTCAGCGCGCACGATGCCGAAGACGTGGAAGCGGCTCCCAGAGCCTATTTCGGGGTGTGGTGTAGAGGAAACATCCCTGTTTTGGAAACAGGAGACCGAGAGTTCAAGTCTCTCCTCCCCGACTCTATGAAAGGCTGAATCACAAATTGTGAAAGCGAAGCTTGACCTTTTCTTGAGAGGAAGCAAATCGCTTTTTGTTGTGAGGAGG
>JANMSG010000801.1:0-6187 GCA_031389065.1 Acidobacteriota bacterium
GTAGGCAGTACCGCAATGAGACAACAGAATCGAATTGACCGTAGTACATTCCATTCAACTGCCTACTGCCTACTGCCTACTGCCTACTGCCCGCTGGCTGTCACTCCTTTTTGAATTGTTAAAATATAAACTCCGCTTGAGAAACTGCCGGCGTAAATTCTATCGCGCTCGAAGGGGTCGAACATCAATGCCCAGACGCGACTGCTCGGCAATTCTCCGTCAATCTTTTCCCAGGACACGCCTTTGTCTCTCGATCTGTAGATTCCGCCTTTTGCATATTCAGCGACCATCATCTCATCAGATTTATACGGATTGATGGCTACGGCAGTGTAATCGCCTGCCGGTAACCCGCCACCTTTTTTAATCCAGGTTCGCCCGCCGTTCGTCGAACGATAGACAAATTGATTTGTGCCTATGAGTATATTATCAGGGTCATTGGCGGCTTGAGCGATGGCTTTAACCGTCGCATCCGTAGGACCTTTATCCAGGTGCGTCCAGGTCGCTGCAAAATCGGTTGAGACATAAAGACCTTGCTTGGTGCCAATGTAGATTTTGCCCGGAATGCCTTTGTGTGTTGAAATCGAAAAGACGCGCCCGTTGTAGTCGTAACCACTGATGGCAAGCTTCTCCCAACCTTTCGCTTCATCGGCAGTTTTATAGAGCCCATCGCTTGCGGCTGCCAGAAGCCATCTGCGGCCTTCGCTGTCGGCGAATTCGGCAATCCCGTCAACCTGTTTGTTCAAAGTAAAAAGCGGCGGTCCTATCGGCAGTTCTTCAACCGGCGGTGTCAGTTTCTGCACGGGTTTGCGTGCCACAGGTTTTTTGGTTTGCGTCTTTGGCTTACTGCCTGATGATTTCTTTTGAACAGCGACGGTCTGGTATCGCCCTATGGTATTTGTTGAAGCAACCTGCGTTGCTGAATTGTTTTCGGTCGGGATAATGATTGCCGCGCGTTTTTTCGTCGCCGGTTTGCGCACAGGCTTCTTTTCAGGCTTTTCGACTTTCACGGGCACTGCGCCTACCAGAGACCAACTCGCGCCGCGATCATCCGAGCGATAGACTCCCGCGTTCGTTCCTGCATAAATCACCGAAGGATTTTCTACAGATTGATGGAAGGTGAAGACATCGCGCACGCCTAGCCCCTTTGCAGAAGGCACCCAGGTTTCGCCGCCATCGTTTGAGGCAAAGACGCTTCCGGCGCTGCTGTCGTGATAGACACTGGCAAGAATTCGCCCGCGCTCTACGGTATCAGGCATAAAGGCTAGAATGTGTCGGTTAATAAAACCGTTGTTGGCATCTGTGAAAGTGTTGCCTAAATCATCGGATATCTGTACGCCAAAATCATCTGTCGCGATGATGACGCGATTCGGTTTATCGGGGTGAATCACCACAGAGCGCAGAACCGTCGTCTTTGAGGTGAGCAGCATCCAGCGTTTGCCGCCATCTTTGGTGCGCCATAATCCTTCGCTCGTTCCGGCGAAGATGGTGTTGGGTTGCAGCGGATGAGGCAACAGCGCGTAGGTACGTCTGGCGCTGAAAGGAATGCCCGGAACTTTCGCCCACTTCTCGCCGGCAGTGGTTGAACGATAGATGCCGCTACAGGCATTCACATAAACCAGTTTGGGGTCGGCTTGATTGACGGTGATGCCCATGATATCTGAATCATCAACCATTCCTGTTACGTTTCGCTTCCAGGTCTTTCCGCCATCGGTCGTCTGCCAGGGCAGATGATTTGTCCCGGCATAAATGGAGTCGGTGCTTCGCGGATCAACCGCCACAGAGTTGATATTGCGGATCTCCGGGTAGCCTTCGGTAGAGACTTTCTCCCAATCTTTCCCTGCGTTGGTCGAGCGAAAGATATTTACTTTCGAGCCCGCAAGTAAAAAATTGGAATCCGAAGGCGAGATGACGATCGAAAGAATGTGTATTCCTTTGGTATCTTTGAGAAGTTTCCAGGTGATGCCGCCGTCTTCGCTCTTATAAACCCCCATCTCGCTGATCATGCTCGAATCGCCATCCCAGGTGCCAGCGTACATCACTTGTGTATTGCGCGGGTCAATGACGATGTTGTCAATCACCAGACCGCGTTTGCCTATGCCCGGTTTTATGCGCTGCCAGGTTCCGGCTCCATCGGTCGAGCGAAAGAGTTGCCCGTCACCAGTCCCCAGGAAGAGCAAATCGGGATTATCCGGGGCGACCACCATCGTACGCACATCGCCGCCGAAAGGACCTGTGACTTCCCAACGCCGCACTTCATCTTTTGTAGATGGGACGGAGACCATTTCGCGCGAACCGTCATTGGCTCGCACTGACGCGACCGACAGTGGAAGAAAACAAAGCGTGAAGACGAGGAAAAGACTAATGATTTTCATTACTGCTGATACTCCTGCTTGATCCGTTATTTTTGGGGTTCATTCTACGGGGCTACCAGGAACTGTTGATTTCTGCCTGGAATTACAACTATACCTTATTTTAGTCCTCAGTCCCTAGTCATTCGTCCTTAGTTGTTCAAGCTTTATTTTTTGCCGTTGCGGGTATTGATTCCTAAGAGAATCCATACCGATCAAACGGACAAAACATCGCACAAACAGCGAAGGACTTCTGACTAAGGACTAGGGACTATTCTATAACCCAGGTATCGCCGCTATTGATAAGTTTTTCGAGACTGCCGGGTCCCTGCTTGGCGATCGCCGATTTGATTTGATCTTCAAGCATATCCTCGTAGGTTGGCTTGTCCACATCGCGGAAGACGCCAATCGGCACAGGATAATCCGGGTACTCCATACGAGAGAGCATATATGCCAAATAAGAATCGGGCGCTTTTTCGTTATGCACAATCAGGTCGGCTTCGCTAGTGGTTTCGTTAATATCTACGACTTCCAGGTGCATATCGCTGCGAATTTTCACGCCGCGGTTCCTCTCTTTGCCAAAGATCAGAGGTTTGCCATGCTCAAGATTAATCGTGCGGTCGTCTTTGACGGCGCGGTCTGTAAACATATCGAATGCATGGTCGTTGAAGATGTTGCAATTTTGATAGACCTCGACGAACGATATGCCTTTGTGACGCATGGCGCGCTCGACCATCTCTTGCAGATGCGAGGTGAAGGTATCAACTGAACGCGCTACGAAAGTGGCTTCGGCAGCCAAGGCAACCGATAGCGGATTCAGAGGATAATCAATGACGCCGAAGGGCGTTGATTTGGTCTTCTTGCCGAATTCTGAAGTCGGCGAATATTGCCCTTTCGTCAGTCCATAGATGCGGTTGTTGAAGAGCAGGATATTGATGTCAAGATTGCGACGAATCGAATGAATTAAATGATTCCCACCGATGGAAAGCGCATCACCATCGCCTGTGATGACCCAGACCGAAAGCTCAGGGTTCGAGGCTTTGATACCGGTTGCAACCGCCGGAGCGCGCCCGTGAATGGTGTGAAAGCCATAGGTGTTCATATTATAAGGGAAACGGCTCGAACAACCGATGCCGGAAACAAAGACGGTGTTTTCGCGTTTGATGCCAAGTTCAGGCATGACCTTTTGCACTTGCGCGAGGATCGCGTAATCGCCGCATCCGGGACACCAGCGCACTTCCTGATCGGAAACATAATCTTTTCTGGTTAGTTTAACAGGCGCGACGTTTTCGTCACCGCCGTTTGTATGTTCTGTATTTGCACTCATAATTTCCTCTTTTAGTAGGTTCTAGGTTTTAGGTTCTAGGTTTTAGGTGACGGATTCTTCAGGCTTCTGCTCAATCCAGCAATCATCTTACTGACTTCTGAGGTCATCGAAAGAATCATCTCTAACTCACTTGATGGAAGATATGACAACCGACTCAAGAGTAGCAGGTGCGTTTCTAATTCCATCAGCGAGCCGTTTGCTATCGAAAGATGATGCAAATAATCTCCTAAATGATATCTACCATGACCTTCGGCAATATTAGCCGGGATTGAAACCGCCGAACGTTGAATTTGGCTAACAAGTCCATAGATTTCGGTCTTAGGCATCAGGCTCGCGATTCTGTAGCTTTCAACTACAATGTTCATAGCTTTTTGCCAAACTAATAAATCTCTATAACTTTTCACAGGCATTGAGACCACTCCGCTTCCACCTAACACCTAAAACCTAACACCTATAACCTAATCTTCGTAAACTTCCTTTATCTTGGCAGTCAACTCGCTAATCTTGAACGGCTTACCTTTGACCTTCGGGAAAGAGATTACCGGCACAAGGTATTTGGCGCGCAGCAACATGGAGAGTTGTCCCATATTCAATTCGGGAACCAGCACGCGGTCGAATTTCCCCAGCATCTCGCCCAGATTCTTCGGGAAAGGATTCAAGTGACGCAGGTGCGCGCTCGAAACCGAGAACCCTTGTCGCTGCATCTCTTCGACAGCCGAAGTGATCGAGCCGTAAGTTGACCCCCAGCCCAGCACCAGCAAGTGACCTTCTTTTTCGCCGAAGACTTCCAGTTCCGGAATGTCATAAGCGATGCGGTCAACTTTTTCCTGACGCGTCTTGACCATGTGCATATGGTTTTCCGGTTCGTAAGAGACATTGCCCGTGATGTCCTGCTTTTCGATGCCACCGATGCGATGCTCAAGCCCTGCTGTTCCCGGTATCGCCCAGGGACGCGCCAAGGTTTCAGGGTCACGGCTATAGGGTTGAAAGTCTTCGGTTTCGGTTTGATACTGCACTTCAAATTTTGGCAGTTCCTCTATCTTAGGCAAAAGCCAGGGCTCTGCACCGTTTGCCAGATAGCCGTCAGACAAATAGATGACAGGGATCATGTGTTTGGTGGCGATGCGAAAGGCTTCGATGGACATCGCAAAGCAATCTGCAGCCGTTGCCGGAGCAACAATCGCCAGAGGGCATTCGCCGTTTCTACCAAACATCGCCTGCAACAGATCCGCCTGCTCGGTTTTGGTCGGCAGCCCGGTTGACGGTCCGCCGCGTTGCACATTGACAACCACCACAGGAAGTTCTGTCATCACGGCAAGACCTAAAGCTTCGGATTTCAAAGCGAGACCGGGACCGCTGGTTCCCGTCAGTCCCAATTGACCTGCAAAGGATGCGCCGATGGCGGCGCACATGGCGGCGATTTCGTCTTCGGCTTGAAAGGTCTTGACGCCGAAATTTTTGTATGAAGAGAGGGCGTGCAAAATGTCTGACGCCGGAGTAATCGGGTAACTTGCATAAAAGAGCGGTTTTTCGGCAAGCACAGAGGCGGCGATAAAGCCCAGCGCGGTCGCTTCGTTGCCAGTGATGTTGCGATATTTGCCCGGCGCGATGTCTGCGCGTTTGACGCGATAATGCGTCGTGAACAATTCGGCGGCTTCGGCATAAGCAAATCCCGCTTTCAAAGCAGTGACGTTGGCTTTTACGAGTTCTTCGTTCTTCTTGAACTTCGCCGCAATCCAACTCATCGTTCCATCAAGCGGTCTGTCATAAAGCCAGTACATCAAACCTAAAGCCCAAAAATTTTTGCAACGGTCAATCTCTTTTGAAGAGAGTTTCACTTCGTCGCGCAAGGCGGCGCGATTGGCTGTGGTGATAGGAATTTTAAACAAGCGATAGCCGCTGAGGCTGTCGTCGTCAATCGGGTTTACGGCGTATCCTGCTTTCTTCAAATTGTTATCATTGAAAGCGTCCGTGTTGACGATGAGGATGCCGCCCGATTCCAGATCCGCAAGGTTGACTTTGAGTGCAGCGGGGTTCATTGCGACCAGTACGTTCGGCGCGTCGCCCGGCGTGCGTATATCGTGGTTGGAAAAATTCAACTGAAAGCCGGACACGCCAGGCAGTGACCCTGCGGGCGCGCGAATTTCAGCAGGAAAATCCGGCAGCGTCGAAATGTCATTGCCCAACACCGCCGAAGTGTTTGTAAACTGTGTGCCTGTCAATTGCATACCATCGCCGGAGTCTCCGGCAAATCGTATGGTCACTGCATCAAGCTCTTCAATGTGTTTGTCTTCTATATTGTTGAGGATTGTTGTCGAACCCATGAATTCCCGTCCTGATTTTAATGATTTATAATGAAGCCACTGATTAGCGCGAAGTCCTGCATGACTTGTGAAGCCAACGAGCTCTTCCCGAAACGAGAATTCTACACAAAAGAATATTGAGCGTAAAGCAACGGCTATGGAGGTCAGCAATTCTGAGGGCGATTCATTTTCATCGTCAAAAACGAATG
>JANMSG010000848.1:0-7091 GCA_031389065.1 Acidobacteriota bacterium
GTGCCACAAAAATCCTGAGTTTCTGGCAAGAGACCATCACGCGCTATCGAACGGAAGCGGCAAATTCTTTGCTTGAACGAAGCGCGTGGAAGCGTGAGGTCGAAACCGTCACAACCGTTTCCGCACTCAAAAATGATGACAAACGCGAGCAATGTCGGGCTCAAGTCGTAGAGCTTTTGGAAGTCGCCGAGTTCAGCGATGAAGGCGAGCGTGTAAAGGCTCTGCTTGCCATCGCGGCTTGCATCAACTTGCGCGGCGGCTCGAAAAAGAACTGGGCTTTGGAAGAAGAGTTTGAAGCCGTAAAAATATCACTCGGCAATCTGCGCGAATTGGTTCGCGCAGAGAAACTGCTCAAGCTGGAATTGAACGAAGCGGATTATCAATCTGCGGAAGTCGCCTCCTTCCTTGCAAGACTCTACGAAAAGGCGCGGGCTCGTTTCCATGAACTCAAAACTGAACGCGCCGCTCTGGATTTCAACGACCTGGAAGAAATTACGGAACGGATGCTCGCAACGCACCAAGAGGTTTGCGAGTTGTACCGCGCAGGCGAGCGCATTCGCGCTTTGATGATTGACGAATTTCAAGATACTTCGCCGATTCAAAAAAATATTCTCTGGATGATTGCGCCTGCCAACGAAGAATTGTTCATCATCGGCGACGCGAAACAATCCATCTATCGTTTCAGAGGCGCGGACGTGACGGTCTTTCAAGAGGCGCGCGACGAAGTTGAAACGATAAAGGGTTGCGTCATCGGCATGGACACTTGCTTTCGCACGCATAGGCGCTTGATTGATTTCGTCAATCATCTTTTTCCCAGCGTCTTCACCCTTGAGAGTCGCTACGACACGCCTTACGAAAAGATGGTTGCCAGTCGCGACGCTTCGCATAAACAGGCGTCTGTCGAACTTCACATCATTGAGCAAAACAAAAACGGAGAGGACGAAGCGCAAGAGCCGAAAGCGAAATTGAACGCCAGGCAGCTACGTGAAATCGAAGCCGCATTGATTGCGCGGCGAATCGAAGAAATAAAAACGCAAGGCGACATCTTAATTTTTGATGAAAAGGAAGACCGGGTACGAAGCGCGGATTACGGCGATTTTGCTCTGCTTTTTCAAGCTTCGACCAATTTCGAGATTTATGAGCAGGCGCTTTCTGAGGCAGGCGTTCCATATGTCACGGTTGCCGGCAGAGGCTTTTACGCTCGACAGGAAATCACCGACATCAACAATCTGCTCTCTTTTTTAGCAAGTTCCAATGACAATTTGAGTCTTGCATCGGCGTTGCGTTCGCCAATGTTTTCCCTCTCTGACGAAACGCTTTTGCGATTGCGCCTTGAGCCGATTCCGAATTTGTGGACGGCTCTTTGCGTTGAATCAATCGAAATATCAGAAGACCAAATCGAAGCCGTCACATTCGCAAGAGCGACACTGAAAGCTTTGCGCGCGCTGGTCGGGCGAACCAATGCGGCGCAATTGATAATCACTGCAGTCAGAGAAACAGGGTATCTTGCGACCCTGATGGCGCTGCCCAATGGTGAGCGTCGCGTTGCCAATATCGAAAAGTTGATTGAGCAAACCCATAAGCTTTCGACGATGACGCTTGGTGAAGTCGTCGAGCGCATCGGCGATTTGCGCTTCAGAGAAATCCGCGAAGGCGAAGCGACAATTGAAGAATCAGGCGCGGTGAGACTGATGACCGTGCATAAATCGAAAGGTCTGGAATTTCCTATCGTCTGGATAGTTGATGCGACGTATGGCGGAAATCAGAGCAAATCCATCATCGCGACGCACGCCGATTTAGGCTTTGCGGTTGATGCTCGCACAGATGAATTTGATGCGCGTGACGGACGCGAGCGAGCCGCTTCGTTTGATTTGCTGAAGATTGTCGAAGCGCAGATGGACAAAGCTGAAAAGAAGCGTCTGCTGTACGTAGCGGCTACGCGTGCGCGTGACCATTTGATTATTTCAGGTTCGCTCGGTCGGGCAAAATTATCTGGCGAGCATTGGCTCGGACGCATCGCCAGCGCCCTTGATATTGAAGAATATTTGCGATCAAACCACGCCGATTATCAAGGCGGCAGCGTTGATTTATACTGGCACGATGCTGATACCTTTGATTATACGATTGGGCAAATACACAGAGGACGCGAGGCAGAAGCCGATTTGCAAACCAACGTAGCAAATTTAAGCGCAGATTTATTGACCGCGTTTCCTCTGCTTCGCAAATTGTAAAACCGATGAATGATGAACGCGAAATAACTTCATCGCTAATCATTCACCGTTCAGCGTTTCTGTTAATCGCCGTAGCTTGCCCGTACGGCGTGCGCGGGTATGCGGAACTTCGTCAAACTGATTGCCAGAAGCCACAGCACGCCGGGAGTGGCAGATAACAACCCCGAGACAATCATCAAATCGCGCGGACTGAACCAAGCCAGCAACCAACTCGCTACGATCATCGAAAAGGTCATCATGCCAAACTCCAGCGAGCGGTCTGTGGTGAAGACTCGCCCACGATATTCATCAGGCAAAATGCGCATCACCATGGTCTCTTGCACGCCGAATTCCAATCCCAGTAAGAGACGACTCGCCGTCACAAGCAAAGCCATCGTCAAAAGCGTAGGCATCCATGCTGCCGCCGCAAACAACAAGCCTTGTGCAACCAATGACCAGCCAATGAAGTGAGCCGCACGACGTTCTTCTGACGCCCAATCGCCGACGCGACGGGCAAACATCATGCCTAAGAAAACGCCCGCTCCTGATGCCGTAAACAATGCGGCGACACTCCAATCGCCTCTGTCGCCTTGCGCGAAATCGTGTCCGCCCAACTGATCGAATAACAGATTGGGCATTCCTCCGCCTGTCGCCCAGAAGATGTTGAGCAAGATCACAGCGCGAATAAACGGCGTCGCCCATATATAAGCCAAGCCTTCGCGCACATCCGAAAAGAAGCGCGGGCGTTTTGGTTTATCTGTTTCGCTTGTTGCTTCAACCGACGATTCACTCTTTGAAATCGGCGAGTCGCTTTTGTGACCAGGCGACTCTTCAACTGCAACATTCGTCTGCTTGATTTCCGCAAGCCTCCCATCACTCGCAAAATCATTCGCGGCAGCTTGCGTTTGAACCGCCGCAAGATTTTCTTTCGCCGCCTCGCGTAGTGAAACGGTTGCAAGATTTTCGTTTTCGATAATCGCATCAACGATGTCGCCGCTTGAGGCGCTGCAAACAAGAGTCGCCTGATTTTCTGTTTGACTTTGGCTGGTTTCCTGCACAGCTTTTTTCATCTTCGCTGCCGGAACCCAAGCTATGCAAAGCGCCGAGGCGATGAACGAAACGGAGTTCACCACGAACGCCGTGTTATAGCCGAATTGCGCAGCGGTCAAGCCGCCTAGAGCCGCGCCCAGAGTGTATTGCAAAAAGCGCGTCGAAAGCGTCAGCACGTTTGCCGTAAGCAACTGGCGTGAAGTCACCAGGTTGGGTATCGCGGCGTTTTTTGCCGCATCGAAAAACATCGTCAGCGACGACATCACGAAACTTCCAATAATCACCATCCACACCGAGCGCGTCGCAAAGGCATACAGATAAATAAGCGCCAGAACCGCGCGAATTAAATCCGTGTTAATCATAATGCGTTTGCGCGAAAGGCGGTCTGCGAATACACCTGCAAACGGCGCGACCAGTAAAAACGGCAGCATTCGCCCGGCCATCAACGCCGTTGCCGCGAAAGGTGAGCCGGAAAACATTCGCACCATGCCTAATTCGGCGATGAAGGAAAACCAGGTGCCGAGCTCGCTGATTACTTGTCCCGTCCATAGCCGTCGAAAGTCTTTGTTAGATAAGAGTAATTCTTTGTAAGTTGCCGAAGCCATTTTGTGAACTCCTGAAAAATCAAAAGCCGCCAACATCAAACTGACGCTGGCGGCTGTCGCGGTTGAAGTTAAAAAAAGTCTATATTGGTTCTTGACGAATCTTATTTGTGTCAATTGAGCGCGCCATTTGCCAGCTAGGGTTAATAAGACAAGTGCAAGGCTGCGCCATAAGGGGTCGTACACCGAGGTGCTCGAATGAGTGTTTAAGTTGTGCGAAAAAGTGTTTCATCAAAATTTCTCCGCTGAAGATGTAGCCTACTACGCGAATGTCGCGATAACTGTTCCAACAGTTTTTGCTACCAACGGTTGACTCAGAATAAATGAAGGTCGAGGGTAGTGTCAATGTTACGCGTGAATGGATGCCGGTTTGCGAAAAAAAAAGCAAAAAAGTGTATCGCCTGAAAAGGGGTTTGCACTTGTGAACATCTATGGTAAAAATGGTTCCGCTAGCTTATTCGCAAATCCTGTATGAATTCGAACACCTATGAATATCTCGAAGTTTCACAATAGAAATTATTCAATGACCGCTGTCGCAATTCGTGGTTTTCGCTCATTCAAATTTTTATCACCAAAAATGCACCTGTTTCTTTTACTGATCCTCGTATTGATTTTGGTTTTTCCATCACAAAAAACCTCTGCGAAACAAGCTTATTCGGTCAAACCGCCGCCCGCCTGGGTGCAATCAACATCGTTGCCGCAAGAGGGCAACGCGAGTAGCGACTGGCAGAGCAGCGTGATTTATCTTCTGCTTGAAAATCAAATTCACGTCACACCTTCAACTACCGAGCGCTATTATCGCTGCGTGCAAAAAGTGCTGACCACATCGGGGCTTGATGATGTATCGCAGCTTGAGTTTGATTTCGAACCGTCTTATCAAGAGTTAACCATTCATCACATACGCATCATTCGCGGCAGCGAAACCATTGACGCGCTGAAGCCGAAAGAGATTAAAGTGATTCAACAAGAGAAAGAATTGAATCAACAACTCTATAACGGCACGCTTTCGGCAATTGTATTCTTGAGCGATGTGCGAAAGAGCGACGTGATTGATTATGCGTATTCGATCAACGGCGAAAACCCTGTGATGCGCGGGCGTTTTGCCAATAGTTTCACCGTGGGCTTGAGCCAGCCTGTTGAAAAACTCAGGTGGCGATTGCTCTTTCCTACGGCTCGTTCTTTACAGATTAAAAACCATAATACGGACATTCAACCTGCGACTCGCTCGATAGGAAACGAAACCGAATACGTCTGGGAACGCAATAATGTAGAGGCGATTGAGGAAGAAAGCTCTACGCCTTCGTGGTTCAACCCTTACTCTTATGTGCAGGTAAGCGAGTTTGCCAGTTGGCAAGATGTCGCGCGCTGGGCGGTGCCGCTTTATCAAGTCAAACAACCCTTGTCGCCAAAACTCGAACAACAAATTAACAAGTGGCGCGCAGACTCCCAACAAGCCGAGCAGCGGTTGATTTCCGCTGTGCGATTCGCGCAGGACGAAGTTCGTTATCTGGGCGTTGAATTGGGCGTCTATTCGCACCAACCCAACCAACCTTCCGTGGTCTTTGAAAGACGTTTCGGGGATTGCAAAGACAAATCTCTGTTGCTGGCTTCGATGTTGAATTCGTTAGGCATCGAAGCGCATCCGGCGCTGGTCAATACTTCCACACAACGCTCACTGGATCAGTGGCAACCCACACCTTATGCCTTCGACCATTGCATCGTGCAAGCGAAAGTGAACGATAAAACCTATTGGCTGGACCCGACGATTTCGTATCAGCGAGGTGATTTAAGCAGTCATCAAAATCCGAATTACGAACGCGCTCTGGTTGTGCGCGAAGGAAGCAGTGCGCTTGAAGAGATTAACCCGCCGACGCTTGATAAACCGACGACGGAAATAAAACAGATCTACACAGTGACGGATTATCAATCGCCGGCAACGCTTGTGATCGTCACGACATATCGCGGAGAGGATGCCGATAGCACCAGATACCGCATCGCCGATCAATCTCTGGCGGAACTCGGCAAATCATATTTGGACTATTACGCAGAGCAAGACCATTCGATAAAAGCCGAAGGGCAACCAATCATTGCCGATGACCCCGGCACCAATACCTTAGTTATTTCCGAGAGATATACGATTGCAGAATTTTGGAATGATCGAGAGCGCTCTTTTTACGCAGACCAAATTTATAACGGCGTCAACAGTCCGGGTATTTCAAAACGAACGATGCCGCTTGCAATATCTCATCCCGTTTACATAACGCAAAACATAGAAGTGCATCTGCCCGAATCCTACCCGATTGAAACGGGCTCCGGCACCCTAGCCGATGGTTTTCTCAGTTTCGATTATCGCTACGCGACACAAGGTAAGGTTATCAAACTCGATTTTAAACTTCAGAGTTTGCGCGGTTTTGTCCCTGCCGACCAGGCTGCAAAACATATTAAAACGGTCGAAAAGATTAAAGAGTACGCTGGCTATAGAATTTCGCGCGATGCGTACGGTTCATCAGGCGTAGAGAATCTTGGGAGGGGCGTGGGAGGCTTTTTTCAAGCTTTCGTATGGTTTTTGTTCTTAGGTCCTTTCGTGATTTTCGGCGCGCTGATGGGAGTAAGACGAATGCGCGAGAAGAAACGCCTCAACGAATTCAAGCAGAGATTTCAATCTATGCCGGGCGCTGAACCCGCCAATGCCATTCGCTTGAATAACGAGCAGGAAATGTTCTGGCACTTGTCCAATTTTCGTTCGACGTGCGGCTCGCCTTTTTACCAACAGGGCGTTTTGTTGCACCAGGAGAAGATGACTTTCGACGGTCAGCGATTAACCGCCATCGCTTTGCAGTGCCAAGTGTGCAGCGAAACCCGCGATGTCTATTTCGCGCAAGGCAATTCGTGAAATTGAAACAGTGATCATCGAGAAAGGTTTGTCACATCAATTTTTCAACGACCTTATAGACGTGTGTTCCTGTTGACGATGACCATCGTTCGCTTTTATTTGTGTGCAGGCTTTTTGCTCTTTTGACAGCATCTTGAATGTTTGGTTTGAAAGCTTGCGTGTCGAGATTAGATTTATTGTAACTGCCGAGATGCTGCCGCAAAAGTTTTTCCAGATCACGGCATTTGTGATTTGTACCCGCCACATCATCGAAGTGCAGATGCAACCACAACTCGAAACAAGGATTGCTTACAGCCAGTTGAAAACTTTTTTGAATTGCGCCCTGACAAACTGTGC
>JANMSG010000851.1:0-7907 GCA_031389065.1 Acidobacteriota bacterium
TTTTTGATCCCAACCTTTTGCCAGGCGAGGCTCTTGCAAAAACTGAGGCAATAGCCAGCACATTCCTATTACCTGCGCGAGACTCAACGCCAAGCACGACGGTGACTCAGGTCTATCCGAGCGCTGATGTTTTGCCGGAAAATCTGCTCAAATTCTATATACACTTCTCAGCGCCAATGAGTCGCGGAAATATCTACGAGCACATTCATTTGCGCGACAGCGCCGGAAAGGAAGTCGAACTGCCCTTTCTGGAAATTGATGAGGAGCTATGGGACCCTGCGATGATGCGGCTGACTCTCATCATTGACCCGGGGCGTATCAAACGGGGAGTCCGCCCTCTGGAAGATATTGGACCTGTTTTGGAAACCGGCAAGAGTTACAAACTCTTAATCAGTCGTGAGTGGAAAGACGCAACCAGAAACCAGCTTAAGGAAACTTTCGAGAAGACTTTCAAGGTTGGTCTGCCAGACAGGGATACGCCAAACCCTGAACAATGGAAGGTGCAAGCGCCACAACCAGATACCCTTACTTCACTCGCTGTGAGGTTCCCTGAACCGATGGATCACGCCCTAACCCAGCGCGTCATTCAAGTGACAGGTGAATCCGGTGACCTGATAGAAGGAAAACCTGCACTGGAAGAGCAGGAACGTCTTTGGACTTTCCTTCCCGATAAGCCTTGGCGGCGCGGCGCATACCAACTGGTTATCCAAACCACCATTGAAGATTTAGCCGGAAACAATATCGGCAAACCATTCGATGTAGATACATCTGAGGGTGTTCAAAGGCGACCCAACGCCGCAACCGTTAAGCTGGCATTCAAGGTTGACTGAAGATACCTGCGCTGGCAATTGCTATAGCTTTTAAGAAAATGATTTCGTCAAAAATAGTGAAGCACGTTTCGTAGTCCCGCCTTCAGGCAGAAGATTTCTTATTCAAACTCTTCCGCTGATCTACGACGTAGTCTCATGATCAACGATCCCGATGTGGCTCTCGGTTATATCGTGCCGGGTTCCCGATTGAGCGCCAAGTAAGTAGATTCGTAGTTGGCAACAAGTGTAAACTCTTTTGCCGATGACAAGTCGTTATAGAGATTGAATCAGATGAACCAAAAATTAATTCTGGTACCACGTCCACGAGTGCTTTCCATTCGCCGCGTCAAGCCTGGTCGCTTTTCCGTAAGTGATGAGGCTATCGTTCAAGTTGAGCCCGGGTTGTTGCAATTGCTCACCCTTCAGGATTCTTCAGGTAGAAGGATTGGCGGGGCATTTGCTCCCGAATGGTTAATCGGCGTCGGCGTGGCAGCGACAGCAGCGGCATATGCCAGCCAGGAGAGACTGGGTTGGTTCGGTATAAGCCTTTCCGTTGAATGGCTCCGTCCCTCTCAAATTGACGAAGCCTTACTCACCAGGTCGGTAATTGAGTCCGTCGTGCCCCGTAGGTTCGGAAAAACATCTCTGATACACTCGTATGAAATATTCGGCAAAGACGCTGGAGACCTGGTGGCGAAAGGGAAAATGGTTCTAGCCACTGGCCATCCACAAGCAACCGCTTCTTTCGATTCACCTCCAGGTCAGCCTATCCAAACCAACGAATCCGTTGTCGAGGAACCAACCAACCGAAATGCCGCAGCCCTTCAGCAAGGTGCTCGACCCAAGAGGTCATCAAACATCGCATCAGCATATAAACTCTTACATCATGGGGTTATGCAATCCTTACAGAAGATCCATTGGGGATACGCTTATAAGGAGAGGTGGAAGAATCGGCCTGCGCTACAATGAGTGCAGGTGCCAGAGAAGGTGCCGCTTGGTGGCGAAATCCCCTTTCAAGTGGAGATCAGTAATAATGGAACCTTACCACCCGATTTAGAGCTTTCTATAGAGCTTCCTTTCGGCTTTGGCCTCGATTCTGATTGGTCCAGTCAGACCAACTTTCATCTGGCTCCTGGAGAATCAACCCGTTTGGGCGGCATGATACGTGCGTTACGCCCGGATGAAGTAAATCTGGGCAAGCCCTGGTCATTGGCTTGCGTTCTCAAAAGCAAGGGAGAAGAACTTTTTAGAATCTTTGCCGCTGTTTCTGTGCCTGATGATACTCCGGCTAGAATTTTTTATGTACTTACGGAAGACTGTGAAACCTTCGATGGTGGGGACAAAACAGGAAACTATGGCGAGATGAAATCATTGGGCAACCACAATAACTTTATGGACACGGAAGAGTATCGAATTCAGATGATAGATAAGCCCAATACCTTAAATCGAATCGCTGAAAAGCACGGAGCGCGCTGGACTCATTTTTGGACGGCAACACAATTATTTGCTGCCCAATGGGCTGCGAAACACTCACAGACAGGCGCCTGGAAGCAAGTGGTTGACGACCTGAAGGAATCCGTTCAAAAAGGCACCCTACGCCATGAGTATGCTCCGCATATCCACTTCGATTTCGAACCTGATTCTGCATTGCCGCCGCAGCCAAGACTTTTATTTGATACAGAGACCGACGGTTTCCTGCCCAACGAATACTATGATCCGCTTGCCAATCCCGATCACAAGTACCATGGATGGGATGGGGCAAGAAAAGGAATTGCCTACGTGAAAGAGGAAGGTGACCTCTTGCAGGCGGATTCAAAGACCGGATCGCTAAGAAAAAGTACCAAGCTGATGATGGAACTTGGTTTCCGGCAAAATCAAGTACTGATGACACGGACGGGAGCTTGTGATTTTGGGGCAACGCCTGAAGACATAAAAATAAGCTGTCGAGCTTTAGTAGCCAATGGCCTTTTAGCCAATGCAGATGCCGGATTGTACAACCAGGTGGGAGCGCATCCAAGGGGAAGGCAGCTTTATTTCTGTAGCCTGACGAATCTCGAAATGGAGATAGAGAAGCTTGAGGAAGCCTCCATCATTCAGATGCGTGCCCCGGAAGTTCAAATTGAATCAGCTTCGCTCAATGAATTAAACGCCTGGTTTGATAAGCGTATGGCAGAATCGAGTGGTTCAGGCTTGCGAGTAATTGCCTCGATGACCCATGCCATGTTTATGAAGGGAGAGCCTGATCCCTTTCGCAGTATTTCAGGAGGTGATTTCGAGAAGTTGGATAAACACCTTGAGTACATAAGAACCCGCTATCCGAATGTTACATTCGCGACCGCCTCCGAAGCAGTTCTGGAGTTTCTTGATTATTATTCACCGAACCTTCGCGCTGTCGTCACCAAACCAACCAATCAATCTCTGGATGGCAAGGTATTGATTTATCCGATTCGGATACTGGGGCAAGGGATTGCAGTCTCACCGGATTCACCGATGACGGTGTCGGTTCAAGCACCTTTGGCATTCAACTCTGATGAAGTAGAGCTACTGACGGTGATGAAAGATGGTCAGCCTGTCACTTCCGTAACCCCTTGTCGCGATGGGTTACCAGGCGTTGAATTTCCGGCTCAGGCTAGAAGTGGATATGAGTTGGAAGTCCGCTTGGCGAAAGCTTGGGACAAGCCTTTTGCTTTTGCAGATCGTCCCGATTCGGCTTCGCTTGTGCAATATGAAGAGATTCCAGAAGACGAAGAAGAAGACATTTTCCACCTGGAACAACCGAGCCTGCTCAAAAGCGTTGTAGCTTCCGACAATCAGCTCACGGTTGGAGATACCTGGGAGTGGTTATTTCCGTCAGACCTATTTCACCTTTTAGTCAATCCCCTGGCAGGTGGAAAAGAGCCTCTTGCCCGGCGCATCCATCCATATGGTTTACTGCCATTGGGGGCTGCGCTGTATGCGGCATCAAACCTATTTGAGAGGATGAGGCCAACTACTGCTGACATACGATGGCTTCATTTTATTACAGGAAAAACTGATTTCCGGCTCCACTGCAAGCTTACGCTTATTGAAGACTCTAAAATATCGCTCGAAAGTCTGTTTTTTGAGTCAGATACTAAGATAGCCCAGATCAGACTAACCCTTTCTGATGATTGCTAGCCTTCTTCAAAGCCTCGCGCACCCGTTCGGGCGAGGTGCCGCCGCGAGCAGGTTTATTGGCAAGCGAGGTTTCGAGTTTCAAGGCATCGTACAAATCGTCAGAAAATAGAGGCGAAAATTGCTGGTACTGTGTAAGCGGAACCTCTTCGAGCGCAATCCCCTTCTCCATTGCGTGGCTCACAAGGCGCCCTACCAGTTCGTGAGCAATGCGAAATTCCAATCCTTTGCGAACCAGATAATCCGCCAGATCCGTAGCGTTCAAAAATCCTACGGAAGCCGCCGCACGCATTCGTTCGCCGTTGACTCTCACATTGCCAAGCACGGTTGTCATCACGCGCAAGGAACCGCGCAAGGTGTCAAGCGTGTCAAACAAGGCCTCTTTGTCTTCCTGCATATCTTTGTTGTAGGCGAGCGGCAAACCTTTCACAGTCGCCAGCATTGCCGTGTGGTGCCCAAAGACACGACCCGCTTTGCCACGTATGAGTTCAAGCGAGTCGGGATTCTTTTTCTGCGGCATGAGTGACGAACCTGTAGAAACCGCATCGGACAATTCGAGGAAAGAAAATTCGGTGGTCGAATAGATAATGAAATCTTCAGCCAGACGGCTCAGATGAACCATGATGATTGCCGCCGCGCCGATGAATTCGATAACGAAATCACGATCGCTTACGGCATCCAGACTATTTTCCGAAACGCCTTCAAAGCCTAATCTTTCGGCTACGGCTTCGCGGTCAATCGCAAAGCCTGTACCGGCAAGTGCCCCTGAACCGAGCGGTAACTGATTAACCCGCGAGCGAATCTCTTTCAGTCGCAACGCATCGCGCTTCATCATCTCAAAATAAGCCAACAAGTAATGCGCAAACAATACCGGCTGGGCTCTTTGCAGATGCGTGTAACCGGGCATGATGCAATCAAGATTTGCTTCTGCCAGTTCAACCAAGGCGCCTTGCATATCGCTTACCAGTTGCAGCAGCTTATCAATTTCGCCGCGCAAAAACAGGCGCAAATCCGTAGCCACTTGATCGTTGCGACTGCGCCCTGTATGCAGCTTGTAGCCAACATCGCCAGCCAAAGCGACCAGCTCTGCTTCCACGAAACTATGAACATCTTCCGATTCGCGGCTGTCCAGGTACGTTGCGTCTTCGCGCGCGCGGCGCAATATTTCTTTCAACGCCTCAATGATTTTATAGGCTTCGTCTTCGGTCAAGATGCCGACCTTCACTAAGGCTTCGGCTTGCGCAAAACTGCCTTCGATGTCCGCTTCAAGCAAGCGTCTGTCGAAGGAAAATGATGCGTTGAATCTTGCGAATTCCGCATCCGCCTCGCCTGTAAATCTACCGCCCCAAAGTTTCATTCGTAGTCATTTCTCCGTTTGGTTTTCGTCTCTACTCAGCAATCTCGCCTTGCTTTTTTACGTAGTCAATCAAGTCAGGAAAAAAGCTATGAAAATCGCTTTCGAGTTGTTGATAATTTGCGTCGAATTCTTCTACGGCATTCAACAAACTATTCTCGCGCCCCAATCTTTTTAATATGCGATTTGACAGGCGATTCAAGGCTCTGTCAATCGCGCCGATTTCTCTGTATGAAGTCAGCCAGTCTTCTTTGATAATGTAGGGCAGCATGTGCTGCAAACGTTCAGGCAACAAGTTGTGATTGTCTGTCAATACACCATAAACTTTCTGCGAAAATACGCGAAGCGGTGTCGTCGAATAGCGTTCCCAATTTTTCGCCAGCAGATGGTCATAAAACATATCAACGATAACACCCGCAAATCTCCTGCGCTGAGGGCTGATGAGTTTCAAGCTGGCGCGCACAACCGCGTGAGAATCCGTGAAGCGATCAACTTTTCTGTGCAGTTCTATGCCTTTGCGGATTTCTCTGGGGTAGGCATCACCGATAGAGCCTTTCACAAAATCGCCGAGAAGATTTCCGATAACCGCGTGCGGGCTATCTTCTGCCAGGTAGAGATGCGCTAAATAATTCATAGGCTATTTTTTGATGATACGATCTGTGCGCTGAAAGGATTATTCCACAATTGAATTTCAGATAGAACGCGGATTGGGCGGATTAGGCGGATTTTTTCTCTCGTTTGAAAAATATTTTCGACTGAATTGAGGCTTCTCTCCAAAATTAAACAGCATACCGATTTCAATGCCGGTTCCTCTCAAATAATTTTGTAACTGAGCCTCGTGAGCGGGATGCAGTGATGCCACAGCTTTGATTTCAAGGATGACCTGATGATTCACAATGATGTCGGCAAAATAGTAGCCAACCATTTCACTTTCGTAATAGACTTCAATTCGCTGTTGACGCAAAGCCTGCAAGCCCATTTTGTGAAGTTCTATAATCAAAGATTTTTCATAGACTATCTCAAGAAATCCATGACCTAGCTTATTATAAACCGTGTAAAAAGCCTTGATAATCTGCTCTGTCAACTCTCTGCCTTTTAACTCCATCGGCATAGCCATACTCCCTTCAAAAATAATCTACTCAAACCATATAATCCGCCTGATCCGCTCAATCCGCCCAATCCGCGTTCTATCCCTCCTTCCGACTCTTGATAGTTCTC
This sequence comes from Acidobacteriota bacterium, assembly GCA_031389065.1. Taxonomy (GTDB): domain Bacteria; phylum Acidobacteriota; class Blastocatellia; order UBA7656; family UBA7656; genus JACQDB01. The sequence goes on from JANMSG010000851.1 coordinate 6,535, forward strand.
TTCCCGTAATATCATTGAATACAAATCAGAAATGGTACAGCTCATCTTTCACACGACTCAAAATACTACTTCACCAACAGTTTATTTCATACGAAAAATTCGCTATCCTCAAAGTTTCACTGAAAGGAATACGCTATGACACAAATCATTCACGCAGCTTGCCCACACGATTGCCCTGACACCTGCGCAATGTTAATTGAAGTGGAAGACGGCCGTGCCACGAAAGTTTCAGGCGACCCGAATCATCCGCCAACGCGAGGCTTTCTGTGCACCAAAGTCAATCGCTACCTGGAGCGCACCTACAGCCCTGACCGCTTGCTCTACCCTATGAAGCGCATAGGCAAAAAAGGCGAAGGGAAATTTGCGCGCATCAGTTGGGATGAAGCGTTGGACACCATCGCCGCGCGCTTCACACAGATCGCCGCAGATTGCCCTGAATCAATCCTGCCTTACAGCTATGCAGGGACGATGGGCATCGTCAATGGGCAAAGCATGGACAGGCGTTTCTTTCATCGCCTGGGCGCAAGTCTCCTGGCGCGAACCATCTGCGCGACGGCTGGCTCAGATGCAATGCGTTATACGTTTGGCGCAACCATCGGAACCGACTCACAAAATTTTCATCTTGCAAAGTTGATCGTGCTATGGGGAACCAACACGCTGACCTCAAACATTCATCTGTGGCCTGAAATCAAAGAGGCAATAGACAACGGCGCGAAGGTCATAGGCATAGATCCTTATCGAAACGAAACCCTGGACCGCGTCCATCAATTGATTCAACTTCGTCCCGGCACTGACGCGGCGTTCGCCTTCGGCGTGATGAATACAATCTTGAGCGAAGGCTTGGAAGATGGCGACTATCTTGAAAAACACACCTTAGGTTTTAACGAATTGCGCAATCGCATCGCTGAATTTCCGCCTTCGCGCGCCGCCGAAATATGCGGCATCACAGAATCGGAAATCGTCGAATTCGCTCGCGAATACGCGACGACCAGACCCGCAGCGATTCGCATCAACTACGGCTTGCAGCGTCACGCGGGCGGCGGCAACGCGGTTCGCGCCATCGCTTGTTTGCCTGCGATGATTGGCTCGTGGCGAGACCTGGGCGGCGGCGTACTGTTGTCAACCAGCGGAATGTTTAACTTGAACCTGGCGGCGGTCGAGCGACCCGATTTAATTCGCGGCACCCCCCGCACCATCAATATGTCTTGTCTGGGTGACGCGCTCACTGAAGCTGTGCCACCTGTACGAGCGATTTACGTTTATAACTCCAATCCCGCAGCCATCGCGCCAGATCAATCGAAAGTTATCGAAGGATTTTCGCGCGAAGATTTATTCACCGTCGTTCACGAGCATTTTCAAACCGACACGGCTGA
>JANMSG010000863.1:0-5177 GCA_031389065.1 Acidobacteriota bacterium
CTTAATTTTCGCTCCTGAGGCTGTTCTCACGAACTCGGTTCGTTCTACGTCGTTAATAAAGACTCGCGGACTGCTTCCGAAATTGCCTCCTGTAATAACCACAGCCTTTACCCCGTTATAATCAACATTGTTGATAAACGGGCTGTTGCCTGCCGGATTAATTTCGAATGCGCCTCGTCCGTAGGTGCCGATTTGAATCAAACCTCCTTGTTGAGCAGTGAAAGATGTAACAATAACCGGGGGCATTCCTTCGTTGAACGGTTGCCAACTCGCCCCTCCATTTATTGACTGAAATACACCGATATCTGTTCCAGCAAGTAGCGTGTTGTTTGCTCTTGGATCAATCAACAAAGCATTTACTGGGATGTCGGGAAGGTTAGCGCTGATGTCGTTCCAATTTGCGCCACCGTTAGTTGTTTTGAAAATGTGACCGGTGTTAAAGCCTGAAAAAGTGGCATAGGCAATAGAGGAATTTGCACTATTAACTGTGATGTTCGTAACCGAACGATCAGGGAGACCAAATGTCCCGTCGTTCCAACTCCTCCCTGCATCGCTTGTGACCATCACCCGCCCTTGTCGCGATCCCGTATAAATCACATTGATATTTGCAGGCCCAACACCAATGGCAGTCAGCAGGTCTGTGCCGTTTGTCGTGATCCCTTTGGTCAAATCCAATTCACCTGCCGGCGCATGCCAACTCGTTCCCGAGTCTGTGCTGATGAACAAACGATATGACCCGAAATAAAGAGTTGAATCTAACCCGTTGCCTGTGAAGGGAGCATAAAAAGCGATCCGCGAGCCGCTCGAAGGCTCACCAAAAGTCGAATTTGACGCCACCTGCCGGTCGTAATCTGAGGTGTTATCGTTGAATCTGTAAATCGTGCCGCGAATATAAGTCGTAAAAACTTTGCTTGGGTCTAGCGGATTGATTACGACTTTCCCACCATCGCCTGTGGCAAATTCTTCCCAGATGTTCGAGTTTGGTAATCGCCTTTGAGTTCCGTTGTCCTGGGTTCCGCCATACGAAATCGCCGGATTATTCGGATGCACAGCCATGCTGACAAACATAGAAAGGTTAAGCGTCACATTCTGAGAAGTAAAACTATTTGCGCCATTCGATGACCTGGCAAGACCTCCGTCATTGCCGATTAAAATGTTATTGCCATCGTTTGAAACGAACACCAAACTATGTTGATCGGGGTGAGAATTAGAAGCTCTAGGTTCATAGGACCAACTATTGCCATTGGGCTGAAAGTTTCCTGTCTTATTCGCCCAGGAGACGCCAGCATCAGTACTTTTGAAAACATCGCGTGAGCCGACATAAACAATATTGGCGTTTGAGGGGTCAGCCATAATATATGTGTTATAGCCGAATTGGTTTGGGTCTATTCCGTCACTGCCACGATTCGTCCAAGTCTGCCCGCTATCTGTGCTAACAACGACACGAATACCAGAAGTGGTGCCTGCGGTTCCTCCCGTATAAACATAAATCGTTTGCGGACTTGCCGGAGTCAAGGCGACACGCATATCGGTGGTCTGGGGTACGGGAGAAAGATTGTAAGGCGAGGTAAAAATTCTCTCGAATGTCAGTCCCTCATCCGTAGAGCGATAGAGCCCTGCGGGCGTTCCCGCAGGTGCGTCAACGCGCGACATTCCTACGTAAATGGTTTTGGGATTGGTTGCATCAATGGCTAAATCACGAGGCAATCCGGATATCGTTTTTGTCCAACTCACCCCACCGTCTGTGGAAAAATAAAAACCGCTAGAGAATCTGCGGGTGTCAACCAACCGAGAATATTGCGCCAGATACACTCGATTTGGATTTGTTGGATCAACTTCGATTTTGGCAACATTGCCCGGCGACGGCAGCGATGTGTCATTGACACGGGTCCAACTTTGCCCTCCATTGGTTGATTTCAAAACCCCGCTGCCATAATACCCGCCTTTCACATCGCCCATTCCCGCGTAAACAATTTGTGGATTGCTCTTTGAGAAAGCGATTGAGCCGACGGCTAAATCTATTTGATTGTCGCTGACAGGGGCAAAACTTACCCCTCCATCTACCGAACGAAAGATGCCGCCGGTGGCGCTACCAATCAAAATCAAGTTGGCATTGGCAGGCGACACGGCAATCGCGTTTATGCGACCGCTCGTTAGACCCCAGTTCCCCATAAACGCCGATTGAGTCGGCGAAGGACCAATTGGCGACCAGGTGCTCACACCCGTTGGAACCGACATGGATTGAAGATTTCCTTTACCTAAAGACTCCCAGGCTTTGCGCCGGGCATCCAATGGAATCGAATTGTTTGGATAGGCTCTTTGATAGGTGAACCAATCATTGCGTTCATCTACATCACTTTCCTGGCGCTCCAAATCCGCTTCCATTGCCAAAGGCTCAAGGATCGGCGCAGATTTACGTTCTTCGCCGTTTTTATCAAAGCGAGATTTTACAACAAAAAAAATGCTGTAAATCAACAACATCAGGCAAACAATAGTTAGAGTTTTTTGTTTCATTTTACTTCTTTATTCATGAATATAGTTCATGCTCATTGCTTCAAGTTTTCTATAGTTACGAAGGAAGAGTATGGCCTATTTTGAAGATAGGGTCGTCTCTACTTCTATCGCAGACTTCTTCATCCAATCTTCCAGTTTCGCCATGTCCTTCGTGATGGTACGCGAGGCAGCAAATAATACCAGAGTCAGCAATACTCCTAAAATAGGAATGATGTACATAGCCGAGTGTAGGCCTTCTGCGCGGAATGGTTCAAGAGCCTTTTGAGTCAAATCCGTGATGCCAGAAGCATTGGCTGCATTCTTTGTAAAATAGTCGCTTAAGAAGCCCGTTCCGACAGGACCGAAGGAGGCGCCCATAACATACATCGCGAAAAAGTAAATCGCCATTGCAGTTCCGCGCAAGGAGGGTTCTATGACATCTTGAATCGCTGAATAGACGGTTGAATAGTACACATACATCGCTGCTACGCCGATGCCCATCAAAATCGTAAAACCAAGGATTTCGCCTCTCGGTCTGCCAAGCGCAAAATAAACGAATGGCACAGAGAGCAACAAGGCAAGTGCACCGACTATCATGCGACCATTCTTTTGTCGTTTCATCATCGCATCGCCTAAGAAGCCGCCAAGCAACAGACCCGGCGCGCCCGCCAATCCGTAAACAACCATCGAAATCAAACCTGCATCACTCACCTTCAATTCGTGATAACGCATCAAAAAAGATTGTAAAAATGAGCCTAACGCATACATATTGAAATTGTGCAGCGCCCCTGAAAGGATAAGCCACCACATCGTCGGTATCGTAAGAACCAACAGGAAAGGTGAGCCCTCGCGTTTCAAGCTTCCTATGTTATGAATTTCCGTTCCGCCGCGTGCTGGCTCTCGAATGAAGTAGGCGGCGATGGCGCACAAAACACCCGGAATCCCCGCAACATAAAACGCGGCACGCCAGCCATAATCTTTCGCGATAAAGCCACTGACCAAAAAGCTCAAAGCGATGCCAATGGGCAAACCCATCATAAAAACCGCAAGCGCCTTGGCGCGTTTGCTTGCCGGATAGAGGTCGCCGATCAAGGAATTAGCCGCCGGCGCGCAAGTCGCTTCACCGATGCCTACACCTAAACGCATGCCAAACATCTGCGCGAAATTCTGAGCAAGTCCCGAGCCTGCCGTCAGTGCGCTCCAAACAAATACGCCCCATGCAAGTATGGTTTTACGCGAGCTTTTATCTGCCAGTCTACCCAGAGGCAAACCTACAAAAGCATAGATGAGTGTGAAGGCTGTGCCTAAAGTGCCTAGCGAAGTATCGCTCAAATCCCACTCTTTTCGAATCAATTCGCCAACCGCGCCTAGTATTTGACGATCAAAAAAATTCATTGTGTTAATGGCAAACAGCACCGCCAACGCAAACCCTGCTTTTGTTTTATTACTCATTTCTTCCCTCGACTTTTTATCGCTTGATGGATGCGTAAATCATAAACGCAATTGAATTCTGATTCTTGACTGAGATGCTCTTCCACTGTCCTCGATATGAAATTTGGGTAGTGCTTAAAAGTTAGATCGTGAGTAGCCAGTATTTTTTGGCTTAATTTCGCCGTTACGAATAAGAATAAATAAGAACTACGGACTACGGGCTACTTTTAGTTTCCTTGAAAATTGGGTTTGCGTTTTTCGAGGAAAGCGTTGACGCCTTCAGCGAAATCTTTTGAGCGAAAACAATTGCCTTGATTCACCGCTTCATTGTCCAGGGCGGCAGCCAGGTCGTGTTGTTGACCGTATTGCAAGCCCTGCTTGATCATTGCCAGCGCAACCGATGGCGAAGCTGCCAATCTGTCAGCCATCCCATTCACCAATGAATCGAGTTCTGCAAAAGGCACAACGCGATTGATGAGTCCTAGTGAAAAAGCTTCTTTGGCGCTGATGATATCGCCTGTGGCTAACAGTTCAAAGGCTTTTGCATACCCTATGGTATGAGGCAAAAAGTAGGTTCCCCCACCATCTGGCGCAAGCCCTATCTTGACGAAGACTTGTCCAAACTTTGCCTCTTCGGATGCGAATATCATATCGCAGGCCAGCGCGTAATTGCAGCCGACACCAGCCGCTGCGCCGTGTACGCGAGCAATGATTGGTTTGTTCAACGCCCGCATCGCGAGAACTGTTTTGTTGGTACTGGCTCGCAATTCCTCGGTCACATCAATGGTTTTAATGTCGTGACCATCGGAAACTTGCAGATCTGCGCCAGCGCAAAAGGCCTCACCTGTGCCGCTTAAAATTATTACTTTGCTCTCATCATCAATTGATTGCTCAATTGCCGAGCGCAACAAACCAAGCGTTTCCGTATCGGCTGCATTTCTGCGGTCAGGGCGATTAAAAGTGATACGCTTGACACCGTTTTCGAGCGTCACCAGAAGCTTATTACTTTGAGACATTTTTATTCCTCTCTTGCACGGTTTAAAAAATGAGGTGGCGTTATTCTCTATGAAAGCGAAGTGGTTTGCAACTTCGACATAGAGTAAATTGCTAAGATGATTAAACGATAAATTCAAGGCGCGAATTTGACATGAATTTGTAACTACAGATTACAGATCTATATGGACGCTACACCAAGATGCCGAGTCAAGCGGGAGTCAGAAGCGGTAGCGACCGGGTGCGGCGGACCAACCCGG
>JANMSG010000927.1:0-2055 GCA_031389065.1 Acidobacteriota bacterium
GTTTTGAGGCTGGCGATTTTTTATTTGCTGCGGCAGGCGAAATCCATCGCTTTGAAAACTTCACCGATGACTTTGCCGTGTGGGTTTTGTTCTACGGGCCTGAAGGCGGTGAAGCAAATGCTAAGTAATAGAAGGCCGACAAGTGTTTCTGAATTGTTGCAAAAATATGCATCGGGAGAGCGCAATTTTTCCAACATAGAAGTGGATGAGGGTGAATCACTACAAAAGGCTAATCTTGAAGGTTCGAATTTTGAGCATTCAATGTTAAGTAATATTGATTTCAGAAACGCAAATCTAAAAAACGTGAATTTCAGAAATACCAATGTTAAGTGCTCTGACTTTCGCGGTGCTGACCTCAGTGGTGCTGATTTTAGGGGTGCATCAGTAGAGGCAGTTTTTTTAGAAGATGCGAAACTTGAAGGCGTTTCTTTTGAAGGCGCAGGGTGGTATGGGGCAACCTTGAGGGCGGGAGATATTCCGTTTTATCCAGAAACAAGTGTGAAAGAAAGTTGAAAAATGTCGCGCTATAAATTCGAGCCTTTAGATATTTCAAAGCTATCAACCTACCCGCTGGCTGCGCGGCAGAGCAAAGTTACCACGGAAGATTTCGCAAAGTCGCTTTCAGATGGCGCTTCGGTAAACGATTTTCTCGACAGCTTGCCAAATATTCTTGCTGCCCGTGACCTGCGCGAACTTGCCAATTTGATTCGTCTGGCAAAGCAAAAACAACGCGCTGTTATCGTAGGGTTAGGCGGACATGTCATTAAAACGGGGCTTGCGCCTGTGTTGATTGATTTGATGAAGCGCGGGTTTATCAACGCCTTGGTATTCAATGGTTCGGCGATGATTCATGATTTCGAGATTGCTCTGGTTGGCGCGACGTCCGAAGATGTTGATGCAACGCTGGGCTCCGGCGCTTTTGGCATGGCTGAAGAGACCGGCACGCTTATCAACGACGCAATTAACGCCGGTGCAAAAGAAGATTTAGGGATGGGCGAAAGTGTTGCACGTTACATTCATTCAATCAATCCGCCTCACGCTCGCAAATCCTTGCTTTATGCTTCCTATGAAATGAATGTTCCCTTAACCGTTCACGTAGCGATCGGCACGGACATTATTCATATACACCGCAACGCTGATGGCGCGAGCCTCGGTAAATCGTCGTTGCAGGATTTTCACCTGCTCTGCTCAATTGTCCGCGACCTCAATGGAGGCGGCGTCTATTTGAATCTGGGTTCTGCGGTTGTTTTGCCCGAAGTCTTTCTGAAGACGGTGACTGTGGTTCGCAACTTAGGGTTCGAGTTGATCGATTTTACCACTGCTAATTTCGATTTCATCCAGCAATATCGCCCGTTGACGAACGTCGTAAAGCGACCGGTTGCGGGAGTCGGGCGCGGCTTTTCATTCACCGGGCATCACGAGATTATGATTCCGCTCCTTGCCGCTTCCATAATTGCTGAGTAAGCAGATGCCACCTTCCAACGGAAACTTTTGTAAGCGAATTTATTACATTGGAAATTAAATATTTCGAGGTTTAGAAGATTGAAAGAACTCGAGTAGGGGCAGCCCTCGTGGCTGCCCGGATTTTGCGAAGCAAAATGATGGTTCATCGCCTGCGGCGATCCGGGCAGGGACAAGCCCTGCCCCTACTCAAAACCTCACAAACTTACTTTTCAGTGTATTTATCAAGGCGAACTGACAGGTTTCGCTCTCCTTGCAGAAAAATGGTGTGAGTGTGGTCTAAATAAAAAAATCAGATAGAGCGCTTGACGCTTTTGAAGAACGAGCCCAAAACATCTGATGCCGTATGACTTGCTGCGCCTATCCATAACCCTGCAAATGCCGCAATCAGATATTCGCGTTTGAGGGGCTTCAATATTTCCCATATGCGAGTGAAAGCATCTTGGACTTGAGCGACATTTGCCGTGGTATTATGCAGAACCCAATCGCGTGTTAGAAGAGTTATCGCCAGCAACAAAGTGACAACCAAACAGTGGCAACTGCTGACCGACTCCCAATGGGCCGCAATTTCTGACCAACGGTATCGTCACCGCC
>JANMSG010000941.1:0-6993 GCA_031389065.1 Acidobacteriota bacterium
GAAGGCTACTACACAGCCGTTTGCGGCGGCTTGACCGCGACGCCTGAAATGGTTTGGGGAGGCGCGACTTCGAGTCGTTTTCCTTACCAGGAAATTGTTTGTAAGTTGTGCGCCGATTCTCGCTACCTGTAATTGGAACGCAAAGCCTCTGCCTCGGCCGTTCTTTCTGCGCTCGCTGGGTCAATCGGATTCAAGCTTTCGCAAGCAACAGAAATTACAATCGAAAAATATAAAGAGAGCGATGTTGTGCAAACGGTTATCATCAAAGACAGAGGGCGAAGAGTTGTCTTGAGCACCGATAAATTTCGCCGTGCCATAGGGCAACGAATTGGTTGGAACAGAGTCTTGAGTCCGACGTTTACTTTAGAGCATCACGCAGATTCTTTTATTTTTCGTGGCAGAGGATTTGGCTCTCAGGTAGGATTATGTGTCGCTGGGGCGGCCGCACAAGCCGCAGCCGGTCGCAGCTATAAAGAGATTCTCAGATTTTACTACCCACAAACGGAGATAGATTAAGATTGACTTTGCTTTCGATTTTTTCTCTCAAAAGTCGGCTCGCTGATTTAGGCGCGAGTTTGCTGGCTTATGGAGCGTTTGGATTATTTGCGATCACGCTTCTTGATTCGGCTTTCATACCGATTCCGGGCGGACCTGACGCGGCAATGATTTTTCTGAGTGCGGCAAATCCCGGACGCATGATTTTCTATGCGCTGGTGGCAACCGTGGGTTCAACCATAGGCTGTACAATTTTGTACTTAATCGCGCGTCGCGCAGGTATAGTTGCTTTGGGGCGCGTCAATCCCGTACGTCGCGACCGCATCGAAAATTTGCTGGGTCGTTACGATATGCTGGCGGTAATGTTACCAGCCGTTTTGCCGCCACCCTTTCCGTTTAAGCCTTTCGTGTTATCGGCAGGCGTCTTCAAGCTGAAATTGCCGCGCTTCGTTCTGGCGATTTTCATAGGGCGAGCCGTGCGGTTTTTAATTGAAGGATGGCTGGCAATCAGGTTTGGCAACGAGGCTTTGCCTTTGATCAAGCAACATGGATTGAAAGTATTGCTAGGCGTTGGCGTGTTGCTGTTGGTATTTTTTGCATTCAATTATTTCAAGCGAAAACGCCAGCCTCAAGCGTTTGCGGTTGATGAATCAAGGTCCCCAAATTAAACACTTTTCCGCATCAATCTGCGTGTGGTAGCATAAACAGTTTGCAGAGGAGATTTTTTTTTGCCCATGAAGAAGCTTGTTTTGATAATCGCGCCTCTCTTGTTATTTACGGCGGGAATGGCGCAATCGCGTACTTGCCTTAGAGTCATGCCGATGGATGAATTGATACGCGGGTCAATTTGGATTGGTCGCGTGAAAGTTCACAAAACCCACAAAGCCAATTATCGCGGATCGTTTGGTCAACTTGCCACCTTGCAAGCCAACGACAACATTGACGGGGATTCGACTCTGAAAGAACTCAATGTGCTTGCCAAATCAAACGTTCCTTGCGCCGCTGATGTTTACGAAGCCAAGCAGGAGATGTTGGTTTTCTTGACGCCTGAAGACAGCTTATTTCGCACCAGTAATTTTCAATACGGCGAGTTTCAGATTGTCGGGGATTTAGTCAAAGGCTGGCGCGATAAATCGAATAACATTATTGATAAGCCTTACGCCGAAGTGCGAAAAGAGATTGAAGAATACTTGAAGGTTTTACGCAATCCGCTGGGGCAACCTCTGCCACCCGCTCCATTGCCTGTTCCGATTACAAAAACGAAACCCCCTGCACCCTTTTAAATATTTTCCGATCCACCAAAAACGATTAACTGGCAAGACCTGTGAGTGCGACGGTAAGCAAGAGCAGGCGCTTCAAGCCCAATTCTCGTCCTGCCGGGTCGTACCATTCCGTCAGCGTGTGGCAATTGTTTGAGATGCCGCCCGAGCCTATGGTAATGGCGGGAATATTCAATGCAATCGGGATGTTTGAATCCGTCGAAGAACAATCAAGGCGCGGCTCTATGCCTAAAGCGCGAGAACATTCGATGGCCGTTTGGACAATTTGCGAATCAATCGGCGTTTCCCCCGATGGTCTGTCGCCAGCCGCATCAATCGAGTAAGAGAGAGTCGTTCCACTCAAGGCTCTTTGCGAATTTTCTTCGCGCGCGGCTAGTTCAATAACGCGCCGCAAATAGGCTTCAAGTTTGTCAATTTCATCATGTGAAGTAGAACGCATATCAACCGTCATACTCGCCGATTCAGGAATGGAGTTTACGGATTGGCCGCCTTCAATTAAGCCTATGTTGTAAGATGTGCGCGGCGAAACCGGAGCCGAATAGGTTGCAAACCTGGCGATAGCACGACCAAGCGCGTGCACAGGGTTGACGACCCCGAAGTCGCCCCACGAATGACCACCGGGACCGTTCAGGGTTATGCGATACCGACGCGAACCTAAAGCGCGATTGGTGATTCGTTCAACGCCGGGACCATCCAGAGAGATAAACGCATCAATGCCAGTCTTGAATTCGCCTTCGGTGAAAAGATGACGCACGCCGCGCAGATTGCCTTCGCCTTCTTCGCCAACGGTTGCGACAAAATAGATCGTTCCTTCGGTCTCGACTTGCGCTGCGTTTAGCGTTTGGGCTAGAGCAACAAGACTCATCACTCCACAAGAATCATCTGCAATGCCCGGCGCAAGGAACCTGCGCCCTTCGCGCTTCACACGCACATCTGTGCCTTCCGGGAAAACCGTGTCGAGATGCGCGGAAACAATCAGATTCGGATTCGTTGATTTACCGCGCCGCTCTGCGATGACGTTGCCTTCGTGGTCTATGTGAACATCTGTTAAGCTGAGTTCTTCAAAGCGGCGTTTGATGTAGGCGGCGCGTTCTTCTTCTTTGAAAGGCGGCGCGGGGATTTCGCAAATGCGAATCAATTCTTCCGTGCATTCGCCCTGGTTTTCGTCAATGAAAGCGAATGCCTGTTGAATCTGCGGATAAAAGATCAGGTTTTCCGCTGTTGATTTTGCTTCTATTTTCCGCGCGTAGTTTTGCATCATTTCAATTTTGGATTTTGGATTTTGGATTTTGGATTTGCAAAAACCTCTCTATCATCTTGATTGGTAGGTGAAAAATCATCAAGTCAATTCTAGCCTTCAATGGTTATTTCCACGTCACCAGTGGTATTTTTTAATTTAACGCTGTACGGATTTCCTCTAATAATCATCGGGGTATTAAAATTAGGATGATAGGAAACTCCCTCATTCTCCCATTCTGTATACTCTAAAATGTTGTCTCCCTGAAAATGAGCGAGTACATACACTTCGTGATGTTGTGGCGGGCTAATATCTGCCAGCCTAGAGCGTAGGCTACGGGAAAGCGGTACATTCCCCTCCCGAATATCTTTCATATACCCGTACATCAGCACATAGCCTTCATCTGCCTGAGTGTTTCCTGCTATCTCTTTCATTTCGCCTTTTGCAAGTCTCCTGAGTTCATTTCGCAACTTCACCGTCTGGTTGTTCTCATCCTCAGTAAAGTTGTAGTTCGCTGTACAACCAGAGTAAATGATGGAACTGATTAACAAAATAGTGAGAATTATTTTGCGCATACGCACAATCCTTTTCCAGCGTGTCTTCTTGATGTGTCAATCCAAAATCTAAAATCTAAAATCCAAAATCTTCATGATTTCTTCATCGGTAAGCGTGGCGTTTTGTTGCTTCGCGTGATTGAAAATGCGCTCGACACGTTCTTCGGTAGGCTCTATGCCTCTGTGTTCAAGCCAGAAAACGACATTTGATTTGCCGCTCATCGGACCGATTTCAATCAACTGCTTGCGCCCGAACATCTTTGCCGGAACGCCTGAATACACGGCGTCTGCCAGCCACTCGTCGCCTTTGCGAAACGCCTTAATCACCGCCGCCGCGTGAACCCCTGTCGCTGTGCGAAACGCGTCGCGCCCGAACACCGGATAATTAATCGGAATCGGAATGCCTGTCGCTTCGCTTGCCACGTCGCAATACTTCGACAAATTTGCCAGGTCGCGGTCAATGTAGCCCATCAGTTGAAGATTGACCAGCAGTTGATCCATAGGCGCATTGCCTACGCGCTCACCCACGCCAAGGGCGCTGCCGTGCAAGCGGTCTGCGCCTGCTTCAAACGCTGCGATAGAGTTGATGACGCCAAGCCCTCTGTCTTGATGCCCGTGCCAATCAACCTTCACATCTTCGCCGGATTCTTCAACGATGGATTTGATGAACCGAATCAAAGCGCCTGCGCCTTCGGGTGTCGCATGTCCAACTGTATCGCACACGCATATACGTTTTGCGCCCGCTTCAATTGCCGTTTTGTAAAGCGCCCGAATCGTTTCGGGATGTGCGCGCGTTGTGTCTTCGGTGACAAACATCACAGGAAGCCCGTGAGAAGCCGCAAACTTCACAGCTTCTTCTGTTGCCGTCAGCATCATTTCGAGGTGCCAGTTTTCCGCGTATTGACGAATAAAACTTGACCCTATGAAGGTGCAAGCTTCGATAGCAATGCCAACTTTTTGCGAAATATCAATGATGGGTTGAATGTCTGCAATGACTGTGCGTGAAGCGCAATTGGGCGTGATATCCAATTTGCAATCGGCAATCTCTTTCGCCAGGCGTTCCACGTCTCGGACAGCGCGAGGGCCTGCACCAGGCAGCCCTATGTCAGCGGTATCTATGCCTAAGGAATCCATCAGGTGAAGCAGCTCGATTTTCTTTTCAATCGGCGGGTCTGTTACGGAAGGCGATTGCAAACCGTCTCTGAGCGTTTCATCATCGAACTCGACGCGGCGCGAGGGCGCGAGGTCTACGCCTACGCGATTCCAATCGTAAATCAAATCATCTCTGTTCATAGCGATCTCTCAAGCGATTCTCTTAAATATTCGATTAGAGCAAAGACGCAAACCGGGCGTCAAGCAAGAGCAAGCCGCTACCTGAATCAAGGCTACTCGTTCACTCGTTCAAGCAACCACTCGTTGATGAGCGGCAAAGATTCGCGCATAAAAACGTGACCTGTCGGGTAACTTTTGAAGTCAACCGCACGGGCGCGCATCGCCAGCGTCTCTTTGAAGGTTCGGGCTCGTTCGATTGGGTAAATATCGTCTGTTTCGCCGGCGATGATCAGCACATCTGTTTCGGTTTTATGATACTTGTCTTCGTGCCAATCGCCTGGAATGCCGCCGCACACGCTGATGGCGCCGCAAATTACATTCGGATGCGTGAACGTAAAACGGTAATTGAGAGCCGATGCTTGCGAGAATGCCAGAAGAAAAATCCTCTCTCGATTCACCTCGTATTCGGCAGCCGTATTTTCGATGACCGATAAAAGCGTGCGGTGATGCAGGTCAATGGTTTCCGGCGCTTTATAGATCATCATCCAGCCAAAGCCGACTCTGGGCTTTCGCGGTTCTTCTTCGCTTCGCATAAAAAAAGAGTGCGGTCCCTGAACCGAAGCGATGAGAAAATCCTGGCGATTGATCTTTTGAGAAAGCGCCATCATGGATTCTTTGTTGCCTTCATAACCGTGCAGCGCAATTAAAAGCGGCAGCGGTTTTTTCTCCGCTTGCTCAGGCACGTATAAATCGTAGTGCATATTGATGCGTTGTTCTGTTGATTTTTCGATAATCATTGCTGCTGTTTTCGTCCTTGTAAAAATGAAAGTTGATAAGCGCGTTTGTATTTACTTTGCTGCAATGCGATATTATCGAAATTCTATGAGCATAGAAAGGCAGACCCGATACATCATCTTTGGAGCAGGCGCAATTGGCGCGGCCGTCGGCGGATTGTTGTTGAACGCCGGAGCGCGTGTTGAGTTTATCGCCAGACCGGTTTATGCGGAGGCGATCAAACGCGGCATAACGATTTTGCAAGAGGGTAAAGAGACATTTTTCAAAGCCTCTGCTGTGACCGCTGCAAATCAGTTGCAGTACGCAGAAGGCGACATCGTCATCTTCGCTATGAAGTCGCAAGTGATGGAAGAGGCAGTCGCTGAACTCGCCGCTGTTTGCGACAGAAATATTCCTGTCGTCTGTTTGCAAAACGGCGTGCGCAACGAAGAAATCGCCGCCCGACGTTTTGATCATGTTTATGCGGCGCTGGTCTTTTTGAGCGCTGTGCAGCTTGAGCCACAGTTGATTACTATGCCCAGAGGTCGTTCGATTGTCATAGGACTTTATCCGAACCGTGTTGACGAGTTGTCGCAACACATGTGCGAAGATTTGACAGGCGCAAGTTTTGACGCGCTTGCCTCAAGCTACGCAATGGCTATGAAGTGGGGGAAACTGGTAGCCAATCTCAATAACGCTACGCATACGATTACCGGTTTCTGGCTGGAACGCGGGGTGGCTGACCCTGAAATGCGGCAACTGATCGTCGCTGTGCGTGACGAAGGCTTGCGTGTTTTGGCAGCGGCAGAGATTGCCGTCGAGCCGCCTGATGGCGAGCCGTCGCCGATTAGAATTATTGACTGGACAAACAAACTCAGAGAGTCACACAAGGATTCACCGGAAGCCTTAGCAAAAACCTTGAGTCTGCCAGAAGCCTTGCGAACCTACGCTTCGATGTATCAAGACCTCTATCTGGGGCGTCAATCAAACGAAGCGGCATATCTGAACGGCGAGATTGTTGAGCTTGGCAAGAAACTTGGCATTCCTACGCCTTACAATTCGACGCTGCTCGAAATTGTCAATCAAATGTTTGCAGAAGGCTTGAAACCCGGAATTTACACTCCTGCAAAGCTCCACACCCTGATTCTGAATCGCGTTTCTGAACCCTGAGCTACCAAACAAATCTTAACTTTCCCATTACCCGAAGTTAGCCAGGCAGGAGATAGCTTGCCGCGAAAACCTGTGCCAAGTGGGGAGAATAGGGACCGCAAGAGGCGTTTTTCCTGGTTGCCGGAAAATGGGGAGTTTAAAATTATTTTACATCGGGAAAGCTCTTTTCTGTCATTGATTTGGCTTAGGTACAAGGTCTTGGAAACCACAA